>CAZIFT010000065.1:0-8488 GCA_964538395.1 uncultured Muribaculaceae bacterium | reverse complement strand
GAGACAGCCGACGCAACCGATTATGAAAAAAGGAGCGGACCGGAAGGGTCTGCTCCTTTATTTCTGTGCCTGGTCCAGAATTTACTTCTGGCGGCTCTTGTATCTCTGATAGAATTTGTCCACGCGGCCGGCGGTGTCCACGAGTTTGACTTTGCCGGTGTAGAAGGGGTGAGAAGTGTTGGAAATCTCGACCTTCACGACAGGATACTCAACTCCGTCAACTTCGATGGTCTCCTTGGTGGAGGCGCAGGAGCGGGTGATGAACACCGTGTCGTTAGACATATCCTTGAAAGCTACAAGACGGTAGGTTTCGGGATGAATTCCTTTTTTCATTTCTTAAATATTTAAGTTAACTATATATAGTCGAAAGATTCGCAAAGTTAGTCTATTTTATCGGAAATCAAAGTCTCCGCTCAGGATTTTTTCATCCTGACGGGCGGATCGTCATAAAGCGCATAGCGCCTGGCCTTCCTTATCCATTTCTGCTCCTCCGCCTTCACATGCTCCCTCGCGTCCTGGAACGAAATCTTCCCGTCCACATAATCCTTCAGCACAGGGTCGGCCAGCCGGCTGAAGAAGCCCTCGCCCAGCGTGAACCTCTCATAGCGCTCCCTGAAATACCTCACCAGATGCAGAGTGTGCAGCAGCGAGTGGTATTCGGCGCCGGGCAGCAGGATAATCTGATAGCCGCGGCACACCTCGCCCGCATATTTCCCGGCCGCGGGGACAAAGGAACACGGGCGCATCACCGTCCCGTCGGGATACGGGACCGAGTCCATGTCGGGCTCGATGAAAGGCGCGCCAATGTATTCATATGGCCTGGGGGTGCCCAGCCCGGGGGTCACCGAAGTGTCCTCCCACAGAGCGCCGCCCACATACATGTTGCAGGTGAACATCCCGGAGAACTCCGGCGACGGGGCTATGGTCCATGGCAGCAGCACCCTGTTGGAAGGCGTGGCCATGCAGGAAATCACATGCAGGGAGAAGGGATATGAGGACTCGGACGCATAGAGGTTGCAGAGCTCTCCGAGGGTGAGCCCGTGCCTGTGGGCCACCCGCAGGACGGAAGCGTCGCAGGGGCCGGAGGGCATGGAGCCTTCCACGAAGCGCCCCACAGGATTCACATGATCGACGATATAGAGCGCCGGCGCGTCGGGGCCCATCCCCGCGAGCATGTCCATAAGCGCGAACACCTCCGCGCTCTGGGCGCAGTATCTGGCTCCGTTGTCCTGGATTTCCACGACGACGGCCGACAGCTTCTCCAGGACCTGCGGCGCCGGGGCCGTCCAGGTCCCGTCCAGCCCCGGTTCGGCCCCCTTCGGAGCCATCAGGGCCGCGAGATTCCCTCTTTTGCGGAATATTTCATACATATATCCCCGGCCGGAGACGTCCCAGCAGTTCTGGGTGCAGAAGCATCCGACCTTGCCGTCGAGGAGGGCTCTGTCAAGCTGGTCCTCGAGAGGTGTGGTTCTGAAAGAGAACATATTATTTTCCGGCTATGCTTTCCGCAAGGGCGACAATCTCCCTGCCGAGGGCCTCGGCCCTTTCGGGGGTGGGAGCCTCGGAATAGATGCGGATTATGGGTTCTGTGTTGGACCTGCGCAGGTGCACCCAGCTGCGGTCCTTCTCGAAGCTGATCTTCACGCCGTCGATGTCGTTGACGTCTTCGGACGCATAGATCCTTTTCATTTCCGACAATATCTTGTCTATCAGCGCCTTGTCAGACAGAGCTATCTTGTTTTTGGCTATATGGTACTGAGGGTAGGAGGCCTTGAGCTCCGAGACGCTGACATTTTTCGACGCGAGGTTGCTGAGGAAGAGCGCGACTCCGACCATGGCGTCGCGGCCATAGTGGCAGGCGGGATAGATCACTCCCCCGTTGCCTTCTCCGCCGATCAGGGCGCCGGTCTCACGCATCTTGGTGGTGACGTTGACCTCTCCGACAGCGGAGGCTTCATAGCGGCCGCCGTGGCTCTCGGTCACGTCGCGCAGGGCTCTGGACGACGACAGGTTGGAGCAGGAGACGGCCTTGTAGGGACTCACGGCCCGGTCCAGGGTCACTCCTTCGGCGCGGGCCTTCTTCTCGGCGAGGGAGAAGAGGTAGTCGGCCACGCTGACCAGGGTGTATTCCTCCACGAAGGGTTCGCCGTTTTCGCAGACGAAGGCGAGACGGTCCACGTCGGGGTCCACGGATATGCCGAAGTCGGCGTGTTCGGCCACCACGGTCGAGCACAGCTGCCTGAGGTTCTCGGGCAGGGGCTCGGGATTATGGGCGAATTCGCCGGTGGGCTCGCAGTTGAGCCTCACGCATTCCACTCCGAGCCTGTCCAGCAGGCGGGGCATGATTATGCCGCCCACGGAGTTGACGGCGTCCAGCACCACCTTGAAGTGTCTCTTTCTTATGGCTTCGGCATCGACGGCCTCCAGGGCGAGCACCTGGTCTATGTGCTCGTCGGTGAAGTCTCTTTCCTCGACGACTCCCAGGTCGTCCACTTCTGCGAAGTCGAAGTCTCCGGACTCGGCTTTCGCCAGGACATCGGCGCCCTCGGCGGCGCTGAGGAACTCTCCCCTCTCGTTCAGGAGCTTGAGGGCGTTCCACTGGCGGGGGTTGTGGGAGGCGGTCAGGATTATGCCGCCGTCCGAGCCGCTGGCGGTCACGGCTATCTCGGTGGTGGGGGTGGAGGCGAATCCGGCCTTCACTACATCCACGCCGCAGGCGACGAGGGTGCCGACCACCAGGTCCTCGACCATCTCTCCGGAGATGCGGGCGTCTTTGCCCACCGTAACCTTGTATCTCTCACCGGCTTTCTTCGGCAGACGGCGCCTGAGGCAGTCGCAGTAGGCATAGGTGAATTTAACGATGTCCACGGGTGTGAGGGCCTCGCCGGGGCGCCCGCCTACGGTGCCGCGGATTCCGGATATGGATTTGATCAGAGTCATATTTTCATTATTTTTCCACAAAATTAGCGAAATATTTGGAGACTCCGGAAGATTTACATATCTTTGCAATCCATTCAAGAGACGCTGGGTTCGTATAACGGTTAGTACTCGAGATTCTCAATCTCGCAATAGGAGTTCGATTCTCCTACCCAGTACAAAGGTGGTGGAGACACTGCCTGATGATTATGAGGCGGCCCGTTTCGACAACGACCGCCTCTTTCGTATATTCACATTTAACTGACACGATCGTGAAACGCGGTAAAAAGATTCTGTCACTTCTGACACTCATAACGGTCCTGGTTCTGGCCGGACTGATCTATTTCAAATTTTTCTTTGTCTATTCCGAGGGCAACAAGACCGGCGAGCTCAACAATTTCGCGCTGAAGGGCTTCGTGTTCAAGACCTATGAGGGCACCCTCATCCAGGCCGGAATCCGCGGAGGACAGACTTCGGGGGCTCTGGTGGAGTCCAACAGCCTGTATTTTTCCGTGAAGAATCCCGAGATCGCCAAGGCTCTGCTGGAAAGCGGCGGCATGGTGGTCACCCTGCATTACAAGCATTATAAGGGAGTGCTCCCCTGGCGCGGCAAGACCACCTATATCGTGGACAAGATTTCGTCCGTGAAGGAGTCTGAGTCGGCCGCCGAAATAGCCAATCCGCTCGGAGAATACGCAAAATGACGCCTGTCGTCATCGGCACCCGCTGCGGGGAGGTGAAAGGCCTTTCGGACGGGAAGGTGCGGACGTTCAGGGGCATTGAGTATGCCCGTTGCCGCCGTTTCGGCCCTGCAAGGGAGACGGTGGGCTGGGACGGGGTGTTTGACGCCACGCGTCCTGGCACCATATGCCCGCAGCCGGCCAGGAAGATTCACGGGACGGGGCCTGCTCCGGACCGTTCTCAGAGCTGGGACGAGAACAGTCTCCGCCTTACCATATACACGCCTGAGCATGCTGAGAAAAGGCCGGTGATGGTGTGGATTCACGGGGGGTCTTATCTTGTGGGCGGCAGCGAGGAGGTGCGCTATGGCGGCGAACGGCTGGTGCTGGCGGGGGATGTGGTGCTGGTGAAGATTTCTTACAGGCTGGGGGCGCTTGGCTATCTGTGGATGCCGGAGCGCGGAGCCGTGAATCTGGGGCTGGAGGATCAGAGGACGGCATTGGCATGGATCCGGAACAATATCGGGGATTTCGGGGGCGACCCGGAGAATATTACGGTGTTCGGGCAGTCGGCCGGAGCTCAGTCAATCGCCTGTCTGATGGCGACTTATGCGGAGAGGCCTCCGTTCAGGAGGGCTATTCTGGAGAGCCCGCCGCTGGGCATAGGCCTGAGCGCGGAGCGGGCCGGAAGGACGGCAAGGCGGTTTGAGAGTCTGCTGAGAAAGAGGGGGCTGGATATGGATTCGGCAAGCGCCGCGGAGTTTGTGGAGATTCAGGCGCAGTTCACAAGGAACAGGATGCGGCTTCCGTTTATGCCGGTGACCGGGCTTTTTCCGAAGGACGGCGGCAAGTTTCTGAAAGACATAAACATAGCCATATGCTATAATGCGGACGAGACGGCTCCTTATCTGAGCGGGGTTCTCGGGCCGCTGCTGCGGACCGGCGCCGGCAGACGGATCACTGAGGCGGCGACGCGCAGGATTTTTCTGGACCCGGTCAGGAGATATGTGGCCGGGATGAGGGCGCTGGGGGCGGAGACGGGTCTCTACAGGATGGAGTGGCACCCGAAGGGGAATCCGCTGGGCTGCTGCCACTGCATCGAGATGCCGTTTCTGCTTGGGGAATATGATGACTGGAAGGAGGCGCGGATGCTGCGCGGGATGACGGCGGAGGAGTTCGCCTCCAACAGCGCCGCAATGCTCGCCTCCTGGACCGCCTTCGCCACAAACGGCTCCCCTATTGAAAACAATCTGCTGGCAAAATACCAAATGTAGCCGAAAGTCAATCGACTCTTGGCCACATTATCATTTTTCAATTGATTAATGCCGTCAGGCGGTTTCAGTCCTCCGGCAAGACTCCGTTCGCTTCGCTCACTCCGACCCCTCCCACAATCTGCTTCGTCCTGCTGAACGCAGAACTCGCATCTTGCGGGCCCCTCCCCCTACCCACGTCCGGGGGTGGACATGCTTGCCGGAGGACAGAACGCCTGACTTAACCTAAAATCCGAATCTGACTCTGGATTAAAAAGTGGATTTGAGGGTGAAGCCGGCGTCGGAGAGGGTCTTGCGGATGCTGTCGCAATGCTCGTGATTCCTGGTCTCCATCGACACGCGCAGCAGGCAGGCCGTCACATCTGCCGTGTCTGCCGTCCTCTCATGCTGCAGGGCTATCACATTCGCGCCCTGGCCGGCGATGATCTTCGCGATCTTCTCCAGCTCGCCCGGCTTGTCGGGAATCTCTATGGTCAGCTTGCACATTCTGCCGCTCTTCTCCAGACCGCGGCTTATGATGCGGTTGAGGAAGGTCACGTCTATGTTGCCGCCGCTCACCACGCAGACGGTCTTCTTGTCCTGGCAGGGCACCTTTCCATACATCGCGGCTGCCACGGACACGGCGCCGGCGCCTTCGGCTATGAGCTTGCGCCTCTCCACAAGCCACAGTATGGCCGCGCAGATTTCGTCCTCGCTCACGGTCACGATGTCGTCGAGAAGCTCGTTGCAGAGCTTGTAGGTGTTCACTCCGGGCTCCTTGACCGCGATGCCGTCGGCGATGGTGTGCACCTCGCTGAGGCATTCGATCTTGTGGTCATGGACGCTCCTGACCATGCTGGGGGCGCCTTCGGCCTGCACGCCGATCACCTTCACATCCGGGCACAGCTGCTTGATGGCATAGGCCACGCCGCTTGCCAGTCCGCCGCCGCCGATGGGGACTATCACCTGCTCCACGTCGGGAAGGTCGTTCAGAATCTCAAGGCCTATGGTGCCCTGGCCGGCGATCACGAGAGGGTTGTCGAAGGGATGCACGAAGGTGAGGCCCTTCTCGTCCCTGAGCTTGAGGGCATATTTATAGGCATCGTCATAGACGCCGGGGACAAGACAGATCTCGGCTCCATAGCTGCGGGTGGCCTCCACCTTGGAGATGGGAGCGCCCTCGGGCAGGCATATGGTGGCCTTGATGCCGGATTTCTTGGCTGCGAGGGCCACGCCCTGGGCGTGGTTGCCGGCGGAGCATGCGATGACTCCCTTGGCCTTCTCCTCGTCGGAGAGCTGGGAAATCATGTAGGCGGCGCCGCGGACCTTGAAGGAGCCGGTCACCTGCAGGTTCTCGGGCTTGAGGTATATGGGCATGCCAAGTGAATTGGTCTTGATGAGTGCGGTGGGACGGATCACGCTTTTGAGCACGTGGGACGCTCTGTAGATGTGGTCGAGCGAAAGTTTTGCGTCTGTCATTGTCCAATAAATGTGTTGAGACGGCAAAATTACAAAGAAAAAGCAGTATCTTGTTCTCTTGCTGAAAACAAGTCACTGCAAACACTAATTAATACAAATCATCATGAAAAAGTCAATCTTAATGGCCGCTGCCGCCGCTCTCGTCTTCATGACGGCATGCACCAAGACCGAGCCTGTGGTCAGAATCGAGACCACAATGGGCGACGTGAAAGTCAAGCTCTACAACGAGACCCCCATCCACAGGGACAACTTCCTCAAGCTGGTGGACGAGCATTTCTATGACGGAATCCTCTTCCACAGGGTGATTAACAACTTCATGGACCAGTTCGGCGACCCTGACTCCAAGACCGCCGCACCCGGAGAGCCCCTCGGAGGCAACGATGTGGGATACACTCTTCCAGCCGAGATTCTGCCCAAGGCCTATCACAAGAAGGGCGCGCTCAATGCGGCCAGAGATGACAATGAAATCAACCCTGAGCGCAGGTCCAGCGGCTCGCAGTTCTGCCTGTTCATGGGCACGGTGTTCACTCCCGAAGGGCTCGATTCTCTCGTGCAGAGGGTGAACAGCACATGGAGGAAGGATTGCCCCCTGACTCTCACCGACGAGCAGAGAGAGCTCTACACCACCGTCGGAGGTTCCCCTCACCTTGACGGAGAGTACACCGTGTTCGGAGAGGTGATCGAGGGCCAGGAAGTGGTGGACGCCATCGCAGGAGTCGCCACCGACGAGGCTGACCGTCCCATCGAGGACGTGAAGATCATCACCATGGTCAGAGAGAAGTAGCCTGGAGCATAAGGCCGTCTCCGGCCATTTTTGAGGAGGCGGCCAAATCAAAATCTTCAGATATATGAAAAAACGACTGCTGCTTGCCGGCGCCGCTCTGCTCCTGTCTTCGCTGACCTGGGCGCAGAAGCCGGATTTCAAGGCCGAGCTTAGGGCCGATACGTTGAGGACCTATGGCGGAGACTATCCCTATCCGGAAAGAGTCCATGCCCTCACTCCGGCTCCAAAAGGCTATAAGCCTTTCTATATCAGCCATTATGGACGCCATGGCTCCCGCTATTACTGGGGGCCCGGTCTCTATCACAGGCTTGACACCATCCTCATCGAGGCTCACGAAAAGGGAGCGCTGAATCAGGCCGGAGAGAAGTTCTATGCAAAATACATGGAAATCTATCCGGAGCTCGTGCACGGCTGGGGCGAACTGACTCCTCTGGGCTATGAGCAGCATGAGAGGATCGCCAGGACGATGTACAAGACCTACCCCGACATATTCGGCAAGGGCGGGCACGTCAGCGCCACCGCATCGCTTTCCGGAAGGGCTGTGATCAGCATGGCCGCATTCTGTCAGGCTCTGGCCGGATGCAACCCCGAACTGGACATCTACCAGCGCTCCTCGCGTGAGACTCTGGACATCACGGCTCCGGACGAGCGTGAAAACCCCTATCTGAAGGAGTATCCCGAGGTGGAGTTTCCCATGGACATAAGAGAGGTGTTCGCTGATCTGAAGCCGGGCCGCAATGTGTTCGTGGAGGAGTTCTTCAGCGACGTCAGCAAGATGAAAAGAAGTCCGAGAGCCATAAACGCCGACATGTTTTCCTTCTTCACCACCCTTCCGAGCATCGGTTACGTGGGGATTATGGGCAATCCGGTGAATTTCGATGACCTTTACACCCACTGGGAGGAGACGAACAGGAATAATTACATATATTACTGGTCGGCTCAGAACATAGTGATTCCCATAGTCGAGGACATCATAAAGAGGGCTGACGACGTGATAGAGGGCCGCAGCAATGACATCGCCGCGCTGCGTTTCGGGCATGATTCCTATCTCGGGCCTCTCAATGTGCTTCTGGGCCTGGACGGGGCTGACAAAGTCCCGGCCAATCCGGCTGACATCGGAACGGTCTATCAGAATTACAGGACCGGAATGGCCGGCAACATACAGCTCGTCTTCTACAGGAGCTCCAAAAGCGACGAGATCCTCGTGAAGGCTCTTCTCTGCGGAGAGGAGGTGACTCTCCCCCTGCCGTCGGATATGCATCCCTACTACAGGTGGAGCGATTTCAAATCCCACTTCACCGCCATCTGCGACAAGGTTAAAAGCAGCATGCGCTAAAAGTTTCCGCTTCCAAGAGCATCGGCAGCTCTCCTCCGGAGAC
>CAZIFT010000064.1:7479-8930 GCA_964538395.1 uncultured Muribaculaceae bacterium | reverse complement strand
GACCCGCTACAGGGCCGTCAGTGGCAGTATGCCTCGACTTAGGCCTTGCGTAAAGTGCTCTAAGTCGAGCACATAGGCCATACAGGCTGCCTACTGGGAACCACCTCGACTTAGCGTTGCTAAAAATGTGGGGATGGCTTTCTAATGGTGACGGCAGGAGATAGTGCGGGCCCCTTGACAGGCTCGGGGACCGCCCTCGACGCTTCGACAGGCTGTTTTTAGGGAAGAGTTTCCACCATGGAGGCGGCACCGCAGCCTGTCGACCACGAAGCCAGGCTGCTACGCGGGACAGCTGCGGCGAGCTCACCCAAAAGGCTCGCCTCCACCGTCCGCGTTGCCGTGACATCCGCTACTTCTCGAGGAGGCCGGGGCGGAGGGCTTTGGTGCGGGCGAGAGCCTGCTCGTCCTGCCACTGGCGGATAAGCTTGGGGTTGCCGCTGAGCAGAACCTCCGGGACCTTCCAGCCCTTATAGTCAGCCGGACGGGTATAGACGGGAGGGGAGAGCAGGCTGTCCTGGAAGCTGTCGCTCAGGGCCGAAGTCTCATCGCCCAGCGCCCCCGGGATAAGCCGGATTATGGAATCGGCCAGCAGCGCCGCCGGAATCTCCCCGCCGCTCACCACATAGTCGCCCACCGAAATCTCGCGAGTCACCAGATGCTCCCTGATCCTGTGGTCTATGCCCTTGTAATGGCCGCACAGCAGAATCAGATTCTCCTTGAGAGACAGCTCATTGGATATGCCCTGGTTCAGAAGCTCCCCGTCCGGCGACATATAGATGATCTCGTCATAATGCCTCTGGCCCGTCAGCTCCGAAATCATCCGGTCCACCGGCTCCACCATCATCACCATCCCCGCGTCGCCCCCATAGCTATAGTCGTCCACGTCCCTGCGCGGCCCCAGGCCATATTCCCTGAGATTATGGATGTGGATCTCCACAAGCCCCTTCTTGATGGCCCTTCCCACTATCGAATGGCTGAGCGGGCTGTCCAGCAGCTCCGGCACCACGGTCAAAATGTCTATTCTCATCGGCGGAATTATATTTGGAAAGCCTCGCACATGCGAAACTTGCACAAATGTAGATATTTTCAGCTATATTTGCATTTATCTGCCCATTGCGAGCGCAGCCGAATATTATTAATGATAACTCTATTGTCATGAGTGATGAAATCAAACCTGATGTGATGAACACGTCAGATGTAGAAGAACCCAAGGACGGAATCAGGGAAGAACTCCAGGCCGTGAAAGAGACGGTCGCCGATTTCGCCGACAAAACACTGGCCGAGCTTTCCGGTCTTTTTGAGAAATTCATGGAAGACGCCGACAGGGTGAAAAAGCCCAAGGAGGCCGAGGCCATAAAGTCAGCTTTCTACAAGAAGCTGTCGAAGGAGAAGGCCGAGTCCGGTCTGTCGCCCGAAGTCTCCGAACCCGCATCGGAAGAGGAGGAGCAGGC
>CAZIFT010000064.1:3241-7379 GCA_964538395.1 uncultured Muribaculaceae bacterium | reverse complement strand
GCAGAGAAAGCCAATCCGTTCGAAGCCATAGAAGAAGGGTTCAAGTCGCTCTATGCCAAGTTCAAGAAAGAACGCGCCGAATACAACAGGAAGCAGGACGCCGAAAAGGCCGACAACCTCGTCAAGAAACAGGCTGTCATAGACGACCTCAAGGCCCTTGTGGAAAAAGACGCCGACGTGAGCGCCTCCTTCCCCGAGTTCAGGGAAATCCAGGCCCGCTGGAGAGCCATAGGCCCCGTCCCCGTCCAGAACTTCCGCGTCATCAACGACACCTATCAGTTCTATGTCGAGCAGTTCTATGACAAGGTCCAGATAAACAGAGACATGCGCGACCTCGACTTCAAGAAGAACCTCGAAGCCAAGACCGGTCTCTGCGAAAAGGCCGAGACCCTCAAGGACGACGCCAACGTCGTGGACGCCTTCAAAGAGCTCCAGAAACTCCACGAGCAGTGGAAAGACCTCGGCCCCGTGGCCAAGGAATTCCGCGAGTCCATCTGGGAGCGCTTCAAGGCCGCCACTTCCGAGATAAACAAGAAATACCAGTCCTACTTCGAGGAGCAGAAGGCCAAGCAGGCCGAGAACCTCGTGGAAAAGACCGGACTGTGCGAGGCCGTGGAGGCCATCGCCGACAAGGAAGACATCAAGTCCTCCAACGAATGGAACTCCCTCACCAAAGAAATCGAGGAAATCCAGAAGAAATGGAGAACCATAGGCTATGCCTCCCGCAAGGACAATCAGAAGATCTATGACCGCTTCCGCGCCGCCTGCGACAAGTTCTTCGAGAAAAAGAGAGTCTTCTACTCCCAGTTCAAGGACAGCATGAACGAGAACATGGACAAGAAGCTCGCTCTCATCGAGAAGGCCGAGGCCCTCAAGGACAGCACCGAGTGGAAGAAGGCCACCGAGCAGTTCATCGCCCTCCAGAAAGAGTGGAAAGAGATCGGCGCCGTGCCCCGCAAGAAATCCGAGCAGCTCTGGAAGAGATTCCGCGCAGCCTGCGACGGCTTCTTCGCCGAAAGAGACAAGCAGGCCAAGCCCGAGAATAATTTCTATGCCAACCTCAAGGCCAAGAAGGCCCTCATAGAAGAGATCAACGCCTTCAGCTCCGACGACAGCCAGGTGGTCCGCGACGCCATGAGCAGCTTCAGCGAGAGATGGAACGCCATAGGCTTCGTCCCCTTCAAGGAAAAGGACGCCGTGACCAAGGCCTATAGAGAGGCCATGCAGGCCAAGTTCCCCGAGTTCGGCGGCGACCGCGCCCCCAGAGGCCGCAGAGACGGCGGACAGCGCGGCGGTTCCCGCGCCCCTCTCTCCGAGAAGGACCGCCTGATCCAGAGGTACAACGCCCTCCAGCAGGAGATCGACACCTACGAGAACAACATCGGATTCTTCTCCGCATCCAAAGGCTCCCAGTCCCTGGTGCAGCAGATGGTGGAGAAGATAGAAGCCTCCAAGGCCGAGCTTCAGGCCCTCAAGGCCAAAATCCGCGAAATGGAAGACACCCCGAGCGAGCAGTAGCCCGCTATGAAAGAAGCTGTTTTGAGCGGCCCGGCCGTCCGGAACAGCTTTTAATAATGTAAAACAACAGACGTGAACAAAAACAGTGTTATAGGCTGGATCCTCATAGGAGCCGTGATGTTCGGCTTCATGTGGTACCAGTCCAGCCAGTTCAAGAAACAGGCGGAATATCAGGCCCAGCTGGATTCGCTGGAGGCGGTGAAACAATTCAAGGCCGACTCGGCATATGCCGCCGAACATCCCTTCGACTCCACTGCGGTGGCCGAAGACATCCTTGCCGCCGAGCCCGCCAAAGGCTCCGCCATCTACAAGGACTCCCTCCTCGAGTCGGCATCGTCCGCCGAGGCTCAGGTCTATGCCCTTGAAAATGACAAGGTCAGAATCAGCTTCACCACCAAGGGCGCCCAGCCCTCCGAGGTCCTGATCAAAGACTATCTCAGCTACGGCGGCTCACCGCTCTACCTCTTCAGGGAAGGCGACAGCCAGATGGGCTACTCCATCTACACCGGCGAGAACATCAACACCAAGGACTTCGTCTTCACCGTGGCCGAAAAGACCGACTCCTCCATAGTCATGCGCCTGCCCTTCGCCGGCGGCGGCTATATCGAGCAGAGCTACGTTCTTCACAACGACTCCTATCAGGTGGACAACGCCCTCTCCTTTGTGGGCATGGGCAATGTGATCCCCCGCAACGTGTCCATGTTCGACATGGACTGGCAGGTGACCATCCCCCGTCTCGAGAAAGGCTACAAGAACGAAAGCCAGTATTCCATGGTGGACTACTACTTCTCCGGCGAGAAGAAGCCCGCCTCCATGGGCCGCGGCCGCAGCGCCTCCAAGAGGATAGACAACCGCCTCAGCTGGTTCACCTTCCATCAGCAGTTCTTCTCGGCCATCATGCGCGCCAAGGGCGAGTTCGCATCGGGCAACCTCTCCGTGAACTTCCTTCCCGAAGATGACGAGTCCCACGACCTCATGGCCTGCGCAGCCAGCATGAGGCTCGACTATAAACAGGGCGCCGACGCCACCTATGAGAACGAGTTCTACTTCGGCCCCAACCATTACAACACCCTCCGCGACTTCGACCAGAAGTATGAGAAGATAATCCCTCTGGGAGGCTGGCTCGTGGGCTGGTTCACCAGATTCGTGATCATCCCTCTCTTCGACTTCCTGCACAGATACATAGGCAACTTCGGACTCATCATTCTCCTGATGACGCTGATTATCAAGATAGTGGTGCTCCCGCTCACCAACAAGTCCTATATGTCTTCCGCCAAGATGGCGGCCCTCAAGCCGGAGATGGACAAGATCAACGAGAAGTTCCCCAAGCAGGAGGACGCCCTCAAGAAGCAGCAGGCGACCATGGACCTTTACAAGCGGGCCGGAGTGAGCCCTATGGGAGGATGCCTCCCGACCCTGCTCACCTTCCCTATACTCTGGGCCATGTTCCGCTTCTTCCCTGCATCCATCGAGCTGCGCCAGCAGCCTTTCCTGTGGTGCGAGGACCTCTCGGCCTATGACTCGATAGTGGACTTCGGCACCAGGATCCCTCTGCTCGGCGACCACCTTTCGCTCTTCGCCCTGCTCATGGCCCTGACCATGTTCTTCTATTCCAAGATCACCATCCAGAGCCAGACTTCGGCCAACGACCCCAACGCGGCCACGATGAGGTTCATGAGCATCTATATGATGCCCATCATGATGTTCTTCATCTGTAACGGCCTTTCCGCGGCCCTCAGCTATTACTACCTGCTCAGCAACCTCTTCATGATGCTGCAGAACTGGATTCTGAGGAAGTTCGTGGTCAAGCCCGACGAGATTCTGGCCAAGGTCGCCGCTTCGCGCAACAAGCCTCTGCCCAAGTCGAAATGGCAGCAGAGACTCGAGGAGGCGCAGAAGATGCAGCAGAAGGCTCTTCAGGAGCAGCAGAAGAAACAGCGCCGATAAAAACACAGGCGCATAGATATAGCGATATGTCTGATGTAGTTGAAAATCTCCGCCGGGTCCGTTCTTCGGTCCCCGGCGGAGTCGAGCTTATAGCAGTCTCGAAATTCCATCCGGTGCCCGTCCTTCAGGAGGCCTATGACGCCGGCCAGCGCCTGTTCGGCGAGAACCGTCCGCAGGAGCTGCATGAGAAGGCTCCGCAGCTGCCGGCCGACATCCGCTGGCATTTCATCGGCCATCTGCAGACCAACAAGATCAAGATGGTTCTGCCTTATGCCTATATGGTGCAGTCGATTGATTCTGAGCGTCTTCTGCGTGCGGTGGACGATTGGGGCAGGGCCAATTCGAAGCAGATCCGCTGCCTGCTGGAGCTTCATCTGGGGGCGGAGGAGACCAAGCACGGCTTTTCGGAGGAGGAGATTCGCGGGATTCTGGACCATGCGGCCGATTATGGCTCCGTAGTTTTCTGCGGGCTTATGGGCATGGCTACGAATACGCCGGATGAGGCTGTGATTCGCGCCGATTTCGCGCGGATATCGGCCCTGAAGACGGCTCTGCAGCAGGAGTATCCGTCGCTCACGGAGTTCCGGGAGCTGTCCATCGGCATGTCGCAGGACTATAAGATCGCCCTTGAATATGGCGCGACCATGGTCCGCGTCGGCACCGCCATCTTCGG
>CAZIFT010000064.1:0-3141 GCA_964538395.1 uncultured Muribaculaceae bacterium | reverse complement strand
ATCATTGCGGAGGCGACGGCGGAGGAGGCGCCGGAACCGCCCAGACGGGAGCGGATTTCGGCGAAGTCCGCCAGCATAGTCTCGCGATACTCAGTGTCCTCCAGCAATCTCCGCACTTCGTAGAACACCGTCTCCGGAGTGAAGTAATACTGAATCAGCTCCTTAAACGACTTCCGGCCCAGAATCAGATTCCCCAGGCTTATGCTGTCGATCTTGATTATCTGCTTGGCCACATTGAAATTGAACGCCGACCCGGAATATGCCACCACCTGCGGCGTCCCTATCAGGCAAGTCTCCAGCGACGCCGTCCCCGAATTCACCACTGCCGCCTGGGCAAAGCGTATCGTCGCATAAGTCTGGCCGAAAACCACCTTCAGATAATCCTCCCGGCCCTTCAGCCAGGGCGCATAATCCGCCATAGACCGTGAAGGCGCTCCGGCCACGACAAACTGATAGCCAGCATATTGCTCAGTGCGGTGCATCATGTCCGCAAAGGCGGCGCACACCGGCATCATGCCGCTCACCTCGCCCTTGCGCGACCCCGCCAGAATGGCGATTATCGGCCGGTCCTCCAGGCCGCAGGCCTTCAGATAGGCCGGCTTTTCAATGCTCATGCCCTCAGAGCCGTCGATGGCGTCGATCAGCGGATTGCCCTTATAGACATAGGGCACCTGCTTCCGGTCGAAATAGGCCTTCTCAAAGGGGAAGACTATGAAAAGCTTGTCCACATAGGCCTTCAGCTTCTTGATGCGGCCCTCCCTGGAGGCCCACACCTTCGGGGCGATGTAATAGAACACCCGCAGGCCCTTCTTGTGGGCGAACTCCGCCACGCGGAAATTGAAGCCCGGATAGTCGATCAGAATCACCACGTCCGGCCGGAACCGCATTATGTCCTCGCAGCAGTCGCGGAACTTGCGCATAAACGAGCCTATGTGCAGGATTATCTGGCTGAAGCCCATCACCGCGCCCTCGTTATAGTCCCTCACCAGGCCTTCGCCGCTCTGATGCGCGTCGTGGACGGCCTTCATCAGTGAGCCGCCCCAGAAGCGGATGTCGGCGGCGCCGTCCTCGGCATAGAGCCCCTTCATGAGGTTCGAGCCGTGCAGGTCGCCGGAGGCTTCGCCGGCTATGATATAGTATTTCATGGACTTATGCTCTGAAATCTTCGTCAAGCCCTCCGGCCCTGAGACGGGCCTCCTCCTCGCGGTCGGCGTTGAAGACATTGAGGGCGGTCACTGCTATATATCCGTCCGCCATTGCGTGATTGTCGGCCAGCGGACCGTTGTCGGCGTCATCGACATAGTCGCCGCGCATCATATACATCACCTCGCCCTCCTCGGGCTCGGGGAAGAGCATCGGCGCTCCCTGGCGGGCTATGCCGTCCTTGCGGATCAGGTCCGGGTCCCAGCCGGTGAACTCCTTGATCCAGTGGCCGATACCCATGGTGGTGACCCTCACGCCCTTGATTTCTTCGGGGGTCAGGACGGGGAAGTTGACATTATAATAGACTCCCTTGGGGGCGGGGAGGCCGGCCATGAGCTTGCGGAAAATCTCCGGGAAGTATTTTTCCACTGCGGAGAAGTCGGCGTCGGCCTTGCCTGTGGCCAGCGACACGCCTATGGAGGGGATTCCGTTGATGGTGCCCTCCTGGCAGGCGCCCAGTGTGCCGGAGTAGCAGGCGCCGGTGGTGGCGTTGGAGCCGTGGTTGATTCCGCTGAGGATGAGGTCGGGCCTGGTGCTCATGGAGTAGAGCCCGAACTTGACGCAGCTGGCGGGGGTGGCGTCCAGATAGGACCATTTCACTCCGTCCCTGGTGCCGAGGTCCTTGTAGGCCAGGCGCTTGATTCCGAGGTTCACCGCCATGCCCATTCCGGACTGGGGGCTTTTGGGGGCGATGACCGTTACATCGCCCCACTTTTGGGCCATTTTCACCAGCGTGGCCAGGCCTTTGGCCGAGTATCCGTCGTCGTTAGTTATGAGTATTTGCATCGTGCTGTCTCTTTATCGTTTAACCAAAAAAACTTCGGACAAAGATACTTATTTATCCCAATAATTTTTTATCTTTGCGGCGGTTAAACATGTTTAGTAGCGTATATAGTCAACTTTAAATACTTCTAAAAATATGGTAAAACTTGGTATCAACGGATTTGGCCGTATCGGTCGTATGGTTTTCCGTGCAGCTGTTGAGAATTTCCCCAACGACATCGAAGTCGTGGGCATCAACGATCTTCTCGATCCCGCTTATCTCGCCTACATGCTCAAGTATGACTCTGTTCACGGAGCATTCAAGGGCGAAGTGTCTGTGGAAGACTCCACAATGATCGTCAACGGTAAGAGAATCCGTCTGACCGCCGAAATGGATCCCGCCAACCTGAAGTGGGACGAAGTGGGCGCAGAGGTCGTGGTCGAGTCCACCGGTCTCTTCCTCACCGATGAGAAGGCCCGCAAGCACATCCAGGCCGGCGCCAAGAAGGTCATCATGTCCGCTCCTTCCAAGGACGACACTCCCATGTTCGTCTATGGTGTGAACCACAAGACCTATGCTGGTCAGGACATCATCTCCAACGCTTCCTGCACCACCAACTGCCTTGCTCCTATCTCCAAGGTCCTCAACGACAACTTCGGCATCGTCCGCGGTCTCATGACCACCGTTCACGCCGCTACCGCTACCCAGAAGACCGTTGACGCTCCTTCCAAGAAGGACTGGAGAGGCGGCCGCGGAATCCTCGAGAACATCATCCCTTCTTCCACTGGCGCTGCAAAGGCTGTGGGCAAGGTTCTCCCCGCTCTTAACGGCAAGCTCACCGGCATGTCGCTCCGCGTCCCCACATCCGACGTTTCTTTCGTTGACCTCACCTGCGAGCTTGCAAAGCCCGTTTCTTATGAGGACATCTGCAAGGCCATGAAGGCTGCTTCCGAGGGCGAGCTCAAGGGCATTCTCGGTTACACCGACGAGTCTGTGGTTTCCACCGACTTCCGTGGCAACTCCCACACTTCCATCTTCGATGAGAAGGCCGGTATCCAGCTGGATCCCACTTTCGTGAAGGTCTGCGCTTGGTATGACAATGAGTGGGGTTATTCCAACAAGGTGCTCGAGATGGCACGTGTCATCACGAAGTAATTTCTGAACTTCAATCGGCT
>CAZIFT010000063.1:0-9040 GCA_964538395.1 uncultured Muribaculaceae bacterium | reverse complement strand
GGAGCGGGACCTATTTTG
The DNA here is from genome assembly GCA_964538395.1 of uncultured Muribaculaceae bacterium. Classification (GTDB taxonomy): domain Bacteria; phylum Bacteroidota; class Bacteroidia; order Bacteroidales; family UBA932; genus Cryptobacteroides. Next base: position 9,022 of record CAZIFT010000063.1, on the reverse strand, counting down.
AAGTGAGAAAGGAGCTCCGCCGCAGGTATCCCAAGCACTTCTGGCCCGACAACCCGCTCGAAGCTCCTCCCACAAGAGGCGTCCGGAAAAAGACCGACTAGCCCCGCACCGAATAGGCGTCCGGAAAAATCCGGCTAGCCCTGCACCGGGACAGTGGGCACCACGCAGAGGAACACCGCCTCGCCGCTGCCGCTGTTCACGAACGCATGTCCGTGACCCTCAGGGCAATAGTGCGCCTGACCGGCACGGCAGACCTCCTTCTGGCCGTCGATGTCGAAAGTCAGCTCGCCGCTGACCACATACATCACCTCCAGAGTCCCCTCATGCATATGGAAGCCCGCACTGGCCCCCGGAGCGAGGCTGGAAAGATTGATCTTGGTCTTGCCGTCGAAGAAAGGCCTCGAGGTCATGGAGCCCTTTCCACCCTTGAACCCCTCGGTCACGACGGGTTCAATCTTGTCGTAATCTATTATCATAGCGCTATTTCGTATTGAAACTCTTTCTGAACACATCGATCACCTCGTCGCGGGTGAGGACATGGTAGCCGCCGGTGTTGACGGGAGTGGCGTCGGCATAGCCCTCGACATCCTCCTCCTTTCCCCCGACTTCCCTCAGGTTCATGGCGAGCCCGAGCTCCCTCATCCACTCTTCCATGGTTTCCAGGCCCTCCAGGGCCGTCTGCCTGTCGCTCTTGCCCTCAGGGTTCACGTTCCACACGCTCACGGCCAGCCTCTTGAACCTGGCCACTGCATCGGCGCTCTTGTCTATGAGCAGGCGGTAATAGGCGTCGGTCACGGCCGAGAGGGTGTGCCCGTGGGTGGCGTCGGTGAATCCCGCCACGGCCTGTCCGAGCATATGGACCATCCAGTCGGTGGCCTTGCCGCATTCGATGAGGTCGTTCAGGGCCCATGTGGCCGTCCACATTATGTTGGAGCGGGCCTCATAGTCCTCGGGATTCTTCAGAGCCTTGCGCGAAGCCGTGACGAGGCTGCGCATAAGGCCTTCGGAAAGATAGTCGCTGGTGTTGTCGTCGCTGCCGGAGAGATACTGCTCGAGGATATGGCACATGATGTCGAAGATTCCGGCCACCATCTGGTATTTCGGCAGAGAATAGGTGAATTCGGGGTTGAGCACGGCGAAATCGGGGTTCCTGAAGTAATTGAACAGCTTGAGGTTCTCCCTGTGCGAGGAGATGACCGAGCCCTTGTTCATCTCGGAGCCGGTGCCGGCCAGAGTGAGCACGACGCCCACAGGTATCCACTTGCAGTCCAGCTGGTTATGCTTATGGAAATAGAAATCCCACACGTCCTTTTCCTGCCATGCCGAAGCGGCCACCGCCTTGGCATAGTCCGAAGTGGAGCCGCCGCCCACTGCGAGAATCAGGTCCACGTCCTCCTTTCTGGCGAGAGCCGCGCCCTCGAGCACCTTCTCGATGTCCGGATTGGGCATGACTCCGGGGTCCTCGACTATGGTCTTGCCGGCCTCTTTGAGAATCTTGACGACCTTGTCATAGATCCCGTTTCTCTTTATAGATCCGCCGCCATAGGACAGCATGACCTTGGGTCCGTAATTCTTCAGTTCCCCGGCCAGAAGGCCGAGAGAGTTCTTCCCGAAATGTATTTTCGTGGGGTTGTGGTAAGTGAAATCTCCGAGCATAAGCTTAAAAAATATCCTGCGCCCGAACGGCCGGACGCAGGACAAATGTACTCATATTTCACGGAAAACCTATGCGCCTTCCTTGATGCGGACCAGGCGGCCGACCACCGGCCACAGAGGCATGCGCTTGAAGGCCTTCCTCACCGGCTGGATGTCCCAGAGCAGGAACACCAGCGCCACCGCGCACCCGATCAGGCAGGTGACTCCGAACAGCTGGCGCAGGCTGAGCATGGTGAGCCCCGCCGTGTCATAGGGCAGGCCGCGCGCCATGCCGGCGGCCATCTGATGACGCATGAAGAAGCTGTAAAGGCCTGAGCACAGGGCGCTTATGGGCCCGTTGCGCACAAACCCGGCCATAGTCAGGCCCATGAAGAAGTGATGGAATGGCATCAGCTCCTGCAGGTATATGGTCAGCGTCGTGAAGAATATGGCGTTGCCGAAGCTGCTCAGCGCCACCGGCAGATAGAACTTTTCGATGTTGAGAGCAGGGTCTATGAGGAAGTACATCATCACCGGATAGGCCGCGACGGCCAGCGCGCCCACGGTCAGCAGGCGGGTGTATTTCTGGTGCCAGACCTTGATCCACACGAGGACGAACAGGCAGCCGGCCACGCACGCGGCCCACTGGACCAGATAGAACACCGAAGTGGTCATGGCCCCCCAGTGCAGCACTGAGCCGGTGAACCTGTTCTGCAGCACCTGCGGCACGCTGGACATCAGCTCCATGAAGGCGAACAGGATGAGCAGCGGAATCAGGCGCGGATAGTTCCAGGCCTTGCGGTCGATATAGGCGTGATGTATGTGCCTCATCCTCTGCAGACATATATACAGAGTGATGACGAACAGCACCAGGCACTGCCTCATCGGACGGCCGTCCAGCCAGTTGTAGTATTCGCCGTAATTGAAGAAGAACACGAACTCCAGCATTACCGCGGACCACAGGAAGAAGCCCAGATAGTCGGCGCTGACAAAGGGCAGCGGCTTCATGAAGCGGAAATGCTTGGTGCAGGTGAGCAGCACTATGATTATCAGCAGCATAAGCCCGGCCTCGAGCCTGTTCATCATCCTCCAGTCCTGGAAGGCATAGCTCAGATGTTCGGACAGCCACACCGACAGGTAGTGGCCGTTGCCCAGCACCATTATATACAGCAGCGGGAAGAATATCGCGAACTCTCGCTTCGGGGTCATCCACAGCTGCACCGTGGACATGCACTCAAAGCATCCGCAGAGCTTGAAGAAGCCCGACGCGAAGGCCAGCACGCACATCAGCGGCAGCCACTGGGTGTGCACTATCAGGATGTTGCACAGCCCCACTCCCAGCGCGGCGTTCAGGAGAAGCCGCTTGTTGGTGTAGGCGAACTTCATCTTGAAGAGGAACGGGAAGGGCATGGCCACGCCCACCACGTTGCACATCACCACCATCATCACATCCTCGCGCTTCATGCTGTACTCGCCCATCACGTCGGCCACGGTGCCGCTGTAGATGCCGCCCGACAGCAGGAAGCAGAAGGCGAAGAAAATATAGATCCATGGCCTTATCTTCTTGGGGACGAAGTCCCGGAACATGGGCATGGAGAAGGGTCCCGTCGGAGGTCCTGGCATAATCCTGATCTGATTAATACCTCACTTCGGACTCCACGTTCAGACCGGCCCTCAGCAGGGCCACGTCCTCGGGACGGTTGTCGCCTGTCAGCACTATGCGCACGGGCACGCGCTGCTCCACCTTGACGAAGTTGCCGGTCGCGTTGTCCACCGGAATCATGGAGAAGGCCGACCCGGCGGCGGCCGATATGGCCTCGACGGTGCCGTGATAGGTCACTCCGGGCACTGCGTCGGCCTTGAACTCGACTGCGTTGCCCACGGCGATGTGGTCCATCTGGGTCTCGCGGTAGTTGGCCACCACCCACACGTCGTCATCATCGACCAGGCGCGCAAGCTGCTGACCGGGCATCACGAGCTGGCCCTCGTGTATGTCTTTGGTGCCCATGCAGCCGTCGGCGGTGGCGGTTATCACGGTGTATGACAGGTTCAGGCGGGCCAGGTTCAGGGCGGCTTCGGCCACGCTGACTCCGGCGGTAACCTGGCTCAGGCGCTGCGACTGTTCGTCGCGGGTGAGCACAGTGGACTGGTGCTGATGGCTGGACTGCTCATAGCGGGCCTTGGCCGACTCATAGGCGGTCTTCATGGCGTCATACTGCTGCTGGGTGACGGCGCCCTTTGCGAGAAGCTCCTCATAGCGCCGGTAGTCCTTGCGGGCGTTTTCCATGACTATGCGTGCCTCTTCGGCGCCGGACTCCATCACGCGCACATTGTTGCCGGCGGTGTTGACCCCCACTGAGGCGGCCTTCTCGCCATAGCGCGAGCCGGTGAAACTGGCCTCGGCCTGGGCCAGCTGCAGACGGTACTCGGCGTCCTCGATTATGACCAGGGTGTCGCCGCGGTGCACATGCTGGAACTCCTCGAAGCGGATTTCCTTTATGAAGCCCTGCACACGGGTGTTGATGGGCGTTATGTGGCGCTGCACCTGCGCGTCATTGGTATAGACCACCCTGCCGGGATGCACGAAGTGCGAGCAGATCCAGACCAGCGCCACCACGGCCAGCGCTATCACCACCACATTGTATATTCTCTTGATCAGTTTCTTGTTCATGACTTTGTCTCTTTATAGTGTTCCTGCGATATATTTCATCCTATAATAGGTGTATGCCACGTTGATGCGGGCGTCCACCTCCGACAGCTCCGCGTCCAGCTTCACCGACGAAGCGTCCAGCATGTCGGTGATCAGAGCCAGCTGGTTCAGATAGCGCTCGTTGACCACGCGGTAGTTCTCGCCGGCCAGGTCCACGCTGGTCCGGCGGGTATCCAGCTCCACATAGCTCTGAAGGTATTCGGTGTATGCCTGCTGCACGCTGTTGTCCAGCTGCTCGGCTGCAAGCGCCTGTGCCTGACGGTTTTGCGTCGTCGCCGTGCGGGCGCGTTCCAGATCCTTATTGCTCTTGAACAGCGAGCTGAGATTATAGTTTATGCCCACTCCGACATACCAGATGTTGAGGTTCTTGTCCACCGGAGGGAGCTCGAAGGTTATGGGGCCGTTGAAGTTGTCGGCGGCCACGAGGGCGACTTTGGGCAGCATTGCGCTGCGCGCGAGGCGTTCGCTCTGCTCGGCCATTTTCGTGCCTATGGCGGCCAGCTTCAGCGAGGGCGACGTCCCGGCGGCCAGCTCCTGCCAGTGCGGCTCGCCTTCGGTGGCATAGGCCGCGTCAATCACAGCCGCGTCGGGCATGATTTCGGTGCCGGTGTCCAGCCCGAGAGTGTGGCAGAGCTGATAGTTCTGGATTTTTCTCTGGTCGCGGAGCTGGGTCAGCTGGAGGTTAAGATTCTGAAGCTGAAGCTCATAGCGGGTGACATCGTTGCTCAGGGCCATTCCCTGCTCGCGGCGGGCCGTGATGTCGGCCACCAGCACATTGGTGAGCTCTATGTTGCTCTGCACGACCTCGATTCTGTTCTGGAGCCTGTAGAGGTCCAGATACTGGGCCAGCGCCACGAAGCGCATCTGCTCGCGGGTGCTGTGGGTCTGGGTCTCGGCCTGGCTGTGCTGCAGCCGGGCCATCTCTATGGCCGCATTGACGGCGCCTCCTCCATAGACCAGCTGCCGGGCCTCGATGGAGAAGCTGTTGCCGAAATGGGGCGAGGACTGCCACTGGCCGTTGCTGAAGTCACGGTCGGTGAGCAGGACATTGCCGTTGTAGCTCAATGAAAGCGATGTGTTGATGTCGGGCAGCCTCTGGCTCTCTGCGCTCTCCACTCCAAGCTGCGCCGCATCGGTTCCGGTCTTCTGCACCTGCAGGGCCTTGCTGCCGCGCTCGACGAGCGAGAAAAGGCTGTCGAGAGGCATGGGAGTCTGGGCCTGCAGACCGGCGCCCGTGCAGGCGGCGGCGAGGAAGACCGACAATTTTCTGATGATTCTCATTATACTTATATTTTTCCGGGCGCAAAATTACTCCCTTCCCCGCCCATGCGGGTTAACAGAACTTCGCAGAACATGGTACTTTTGCGAACTATTTTGCCGGATATTGATATTTTATGCAGACATTTGCGGGATAAAACGGAAAAACGGGAAGCTATGGACACAGAGGCATCGGCAAGACAGGAAGCATCGCTCTATTACAGCGACTTAGGCGCATGGCAGGGCGAACCCACCGTGCTCAACTCCGGGGCCCTGCTCTATTGCCGGGAGAGCGCTGCGGTGCTGCACATCAACTTCCAGCCCTGGCAGCTCAAGGCCGGAGATGCGATCATCCTGTTCCCGGGCGATGTGGTGCAGGTCACCGGCGCATCCCCGCAGTTCAGGGCCGAGATTCTGGAATATGACGCCTCTCTGCTGCGCGAGGCCAGCATACAGCTGGAGCATACGGTCTATTCTCAGCTGCGCGCCGACCGCTGCCGGGGGGACAGTCCTGTGGCCGGAGTGGTGGTGGGGCGCATAATGGACCTGCTCCGGGTGTTTTTCGAGACTCCGGGATGCACCTGCACCGTGGGCATGACTCTGCTGCAGCTGAAGGGGTTTTTTCTGGGGTTCTATGATTACATCCAGCGCAATCCGGACGAGGCTCCGCTGGAGACCGAGAGCCACCGCACGGTGGCGCTGTTCTCCACTTTCATGGAGATGCTGGCCCACAATTACCGCAGCCGCCGCGACGTGGCCTTCTATGCCGGGCAGATGCACATAAGCGCGAAGTATCTGGGGACCATAGTGGGGCGCGTCACCGGGCACACCTGCAAGGCCATAATCGACCATTATGTGGTCATGCAGCTCAAGACCCATCTGCGCAATTCGCGGCAGAACATAAAGGAGATAGCCTGGCTCTATCATTTCAACGACGAGTCTTTCCTCTGCCGCTATTTCAAGCAGCACACCGGCGCCACCCCGCAGCAGTACCGGAAGATGATGTAGCCGCCTGCAGGCCGGGCCTATGCAACTGCGCGTCGGGCCGTTGCGGCTGTGTACCGGGGCCTATTGTTTTCCGGCGGCAAATCGCTACCTTTGCGGGCTCAAAAACAACATCCTATGCCGGCAAAACTTTTGACAGAGGGCAGCATCATGTCCAATATCAGGACATTCGCAATCCCCTATCTCATCGCATATTTCCTCCAGCTCCTCTACTGCCTGGCGGACCTTTTCATAATCGGCCAGTTCTGCGGAGTGGAGGCCACCACCGCCGTCTCCATAGGGAGCCAGGTGATGCATTTACTGACCGTGATGATAGTGGGTCTGGCCATGGGAACGACCGTCCTCGTGGCCCGTTCCACAGGCGCGGGCGACTCCCGCGCCACAGGCAAGGTGGTCGGCAACACAGTCACCGTATTCATGGTGATTTCGATTGCCGCCGCGCTTCTGCTGGCTCTGCTCAAGAGTCCCATAGTGAGGATGATGGCGACTCCGGCCGAGGCCGTCGATGGCGCCGAAGCCTATCTTCTGATCTGTTTCGCCGGACTGCCGTTCATAGCCGCCTATAATGTCATAGCGTCCATATTCCGCGGGCTCGGAGACAGCCGGAGCCCCATGTGGTTCGTGATCGCGGCCTGCGTGGCAAACATAGTCCTGGACTATCTGTTCATCGGCGCCATGGGCATGGGTCCGGCGGGCGCTGCGCTGGGAACCTCTCTCTCGCAGCTGCTCAGCGTGGTGTTTTCTCTTCTCTGGATCCGCTTCAGGGGGCTGGGCCTCAGGCTCTCAAAGGACGATTTCCGTCCTTCCCGCAAAGTCATTGAAGGAATTCTCCACATAGGCCTGCCGGTGTCGCTTCAGGACGGCTTCATCCAGGTGTCTTTTCTGGTCATAACCATAATCGCGAACATGCGCGGCCTCGTGGACGCCGCGGCTGTGGGAATAGTGGAGAAGCTCATCGGCATGCTGTTCCTGGTGCCTTCGGCCATGCTTTCCACGGTCTCCACCATGGGGGCGCAGTGTCTGGGGGCTTCCATGCCGCAGAGGGCGAAGGCGACTCTGGGCACGGCGCTGGCCATCACCGTTTCCTATGGAGTCGTCGTCGCGGTGCTGGTGCAGTTTTTTGCGGAGCCGCTGGTGGGGCTTTTCACCGCCTCGCCCGATGTCATCGCCTCCGGAGGGGAATATTTCCGCAGCTATGCGTTTGACACCATATTCGCCGGCTGCCATTTCTGCTTCAGCGGCTATTTCGTGGCCTATGGCTATTCCATAGTCTCGTTTATCCACAACACGGCGTCGGTCCTCATAGCCAGGCTGCCGCTGTCTTATCTGCTTTCGGTCAATTTCCCGGAGACGCTCTATCCGATGGGCCTGGCCGCCCCGGCAGGGTCGCTTCTTTCGGTCCTCATCTGCCTGGCATTCTATGTAGTGTTCCGGCGGAAGGGAAAAGTCGCATAGTCACAACTCACCATGAAGAATCTGGTTTTCGATTTCGGCGGGGTCCTGGTGGACTGGAATCCGCGCTATCTTTTCGACAGGTATTTTTCCGACCCGGGGAAGAGCATCTGGTTCATAGACAACATCTGCACGGGCGAATGGAATGCCCAGATGGATGCCGGAAAGCCTTTCGACGAGGGGGTGGCGGAGCTCTGCGCCGTCCATCCGGAATGGACCGCGGCCATAGAGGCCTATCGGGACCGCTGGAGCGAGATGATGGGCGGGGCCGTGCCCGGAATGTATGAGCTTGTGAGGGACTGGAAGGCCAGAGGGTTTCATGTCTATGGGCTCACAAACTGGTCGGCGGAGACTTTTCCGGGCGTCCGGAAGGATTATCCGGTGTTTTCGCTGCTGGAGGGGATCGTGGTCTCGGGCGAGGAGCATCTTTCCAAGCCCGACCCGGCCATATTCCGTATTCTTATGGACAGGTATTCGCTGGACCCCGCCGAGACCATATTCACGGACGACAACCAGAAGAATGTGGACGCCGCGGCCTCCGTGGGCATGACCGCCGTCCGCTTCGTCTCCCCCCGCCTCCTGAACACCGACCTCCAGCTCCTCACAAGATAGCGGGCGCCATTTTCCTCCTGCCGGCGCCGCTGCGGGCCTCTCCCCTGCCGGCCAGCTCTTTCCCCATTGGCCGAGCCTGTTTCCTCCGGCCGCCCTGCTCCGGCGCCCCGGCGCTTCGATGCCGCTCCTTCCCCCGCTGACGGCTGGTTTATGCGGAAAAAGTTTGGAGATACAGGAGAAAAGCGTATATTTGTAGTCCAATCCGGTGCTTTGGCCGAGCGGTTAGGCACAGGTCTGCAAAACCTGGGACAGCGGTTCGATTCCGCTAGGCACCTCCAAAAGGATGACTAAAAAACTTTTAGTCATCCTTTTTTGCGTCATCAGCCCCGCGCATCCGAGGCGTCCCGAACC
>CAZIFT010000062.1:0-9048 GCA_964538395.1 uncultured Muribaculaceae bacterium | reverse complement strand
GCGAGGCAGATGAGGGAAGCGACGACGATGCCGATCACTTTAAGCCTCTTCATCCAGATGGAACCGCTCCAGCCCACTGTCTGGAACATGCTCCAGAAACCGTGGCAGAGGTGCAGCCAGAGAGCCACAAACCAGATGATGTAAATCACCACATTGACAAGGCTGCCGAACACTGTCGTGAGAAGGGTGTAAGGATTCTCAGCCTCTCCGCCCGTGAACTCCTTGAGCTGCATGTCAGCCCAGAAATGAGTGAGGTGGAAGAAGAGAATTCCGAGGACCACGATTCCGAGAACGAACATGTTCTTTGCGGACCAGGAGTCTGCGTTGGCGCGGCTTGCGACCTCGTAACGCTTCCAGCCTCCGCGGGCCTTCAGGTTATAGACTGAAAGATAAATTCCGTAGCAGATGTGGATGAGGAAACCGAGGGCGAGGATCGGGACGATGATGGTGATGAAAGGGGTGGACATGAAGTCGCATCCGAGCTGGAACAGGCCGTCGCCGGCAGAGAACAGCTTGTCGTCATTCGCGACAACACCGAACTTTCCCGTGAAAGAGTCAATCACAGAGAAAACATTGATGGTGGCGTGGATGAGGAGGAAAAGGATGAGGAATGCTCCGCTTATTGCCTGAATGAATTTCTTCCCGATAGAATAGTGGAATGCGTTGGCCATATGGTTGTCCTTCTTTGTTGTTATTGATGTTGTTTGTTCGGCAAAGATATATCCTTTCTTGCAAGATTCATAATAAATCTTTACTTTTGTTTCCATCTGAAAGCCCGTTTCCCTGCGGCCTGAGGGCATAAGTTCCCCTTTGCGGAGCGGCCTCACGGAGCGTCCGCACCGGCGTCCGGGCTTGCGGAACCGAAAATACAGAACCACTTCAAAACAGCTTCTCAAAGTGAAATATAAGAGGATACTGCTAAAGCTCAGCGGCGAAAGTCTCGGCGGCCATGAAGGCAAGGGACTTGACACCGCAGTCCTTTCGGCCTATGCCGGAGAAATAGCCGCCGCGGCCAAGGCCGGGACCCAGATTGCCATAGTCAACGGAGGAGGCAACATCTTCCGCGGCATCCAGGGCGCCGGAAAAGGCTTCGACCGTGTGGACGGCGACAAGATGGGCATGCTGGCGACGGTCATCAACTCCCTCGCCCTCGCCATGTTCATCAAGGAAAAGGGCGTTCCCGCCAGAGTGTTCACCGCGACTCCCATGGAGCCCGTGGCCAAATATTATATGAGGGACGACGCCGTGGAGTTCATGGAGAAGGGCGGAGTGGCCCTGATCTCCGGAGGCACCGGCAACCCTTTCTTCACGACCGACTCCGGAGCCGCCCTGCGCGCGCTCGAGGTGGGCGCCGACGTGCTGCTTAAGGGCACCCGTGTGGACGGAGTCTATACCGCCGACCCCGAGAAAGACCCCACAGCCGTGAAATATGACAGCCTCTCATTCGACGAGGCCATATCCCGCCACCTCAAAGTCATGGACCAGACGGCCTTCGCACTCTGCGAAGAGGGCAAGATGCCGGTCGTGGTCTTCGACATGAACCAGCCGGGCAACCTCTCGCGGCTTCTCGCCGGCGAGAAGGTGGGCACGCTCGTGCACTTTTAACAGCTAATTAAAAATCAACAAGATATGATTCCCGAGAACGCAAAAGAACTCATCACCCGCGCTGAAGGCAAGATGCGCGAAGCGGTGAAATTCCTTGAGGAGGACCTCAAGACCTATCGTGTGGGCAAGGCCAGCCCCTCCGTTTTCAACAATGTGACGGTGGACTACTACGGCACCCCCACCCAGCTCAGCATGGTCGCCTCCATCACCACTCCCGACGCCAGGACGCTCGCCATCCAGCCCTGGGAGAAGAGCATGATCAAGAAGATTGAGAAGGCCATCATCGACGCCAACATAGGCCTCACCCCCTCCAACAACGGCGAGGTGATCCGCTGCGTCGTTCCCCCCATCACCGAGGACAGGCGCAAAGAGCTCATCAAGAAGGCCAAGGCCGCAGGCGAGACCGCCAAGGTGAGCGTGAGAAACTCCCGCCGCGACGCCGTGGACGCCCTCAAGAAGCTGCTCAAGGCCGAGAGCCTTAACGAAGACGCCGAGAAGGAGTCCGAGGACGAGGTGCAGAAGCTGACCGACAAGTTCGTCAAGGACGTGGACACTGTCATCTCCGCCAAAGAAAAAGAGATAATGACGGTGTAATCGGAATAAAATTTATATCTTTGCCGGCACTATGATGAACACACGATTTAACGGCCGATTTTTCTTTTTCCGCTTTCCTAAAAGATAGTGGTCCGGACTTCGTGTATGGTCATAGATTGACATCAAAGAGAATTACAGAGGCTGTCCGGATATCCGGACGGCCTTTTTTATTGGAAGATTTATGCAGAAAAGAGTAGCTATACAGGGTTTCTCCGGCTGCTTCCACGAGGAGGCCGCAAGGAAATTCTATGGCGGAACCTTCGGCCTGATGCCGGAGATAGTCGAGTGCGTCACCTTCGACGACCTCTTCAAGTCCATCCAGCAGGGCAAGGCCGACGCCGCGGTCATGGCCATAGAGAACACGATTTCCGGCGGACTGCTCCCCAACTTCGAGCTGTTGCGCAAGTATCCCCAGAAGATCAAGGGCGAGATCTATCTCCATATCCATCAGAATCTTATGGCCCTGCCAGGCCAGAAGATCGAGGACATAAAAGAGGTGAGGTCCCACTACATGGCCATAAACCAGACCCGCCAGTTCTTCGAGACCGAGTGCCCGTGGATGAAGATGGTGGAGTCCGAAGACACCGCCAAGAGCGCCGCCGACGTGGCCCAGGGCCATCTCATGGGCGTGGGCGCAGTGGCTTCCAGGCTGGCCGCCGAGATCAACGGCCTTGAGATTCTCCGCGCCGACATCGAGACCTTCAAGACCAACTTCACCAGGTTCCTGATTCTGGACGATTCCATCAGCGTCCCCGAAGAGCAGATCAACAAGGCGTCCATATGCTTCACCCTGCCCCACAAGCCGGGCTCGCTGACGCACATCCTCACCATCCTGTCCTTCTATGACATGAACCTCACCAGGATCCAGTCCCTCCCCATCCCCGGGATGAAGTGGCAGTACTTCTTCTACATAGACATCACTTTCGAAAGCCTTGAAAGATATCACCAGGCTCTGGATGCCGTGAGACCTCTCATCGAAGACATGAACATTCTGGGCGAATACACTTCTGCGCTATGATCATCGCACCCGCACACCGGACCGAGAGCGTCCGCGAATATTTCTTCTCCCTGAAAAACAAGGAGATAGCGCGTCTCAACGCGGAAAGGGCCCTCAAGGGCGAAGACCCTGTCATAAACCTGGGCATAGGCTCGCCCGACGGCATGCCCCCCAAGGCCGCCGTGGACGCCCTGCGCGAAAGCGCCCTGCTTCCCGACAGCCACAAGTATCAGGGCTACACCGGACTGCCGGCCCTGCGCCGCGCGTTTTCCGACTGGTACCGCAAATATTACGGGGTCGCTCTGGACCCCGACACCGAGATTCAGCCCCTGATGGGCTCCAAGGAGGGAATCCTGATCACCTATCTCGCATTCGTCAACGAGGGCGACAAGGTGCTCGTCCCGGACCCGGGCTATCCCACCTACACCTCCGCCGGACTCATCGCCGGCGCGGAGATAGTGAAATATGACCTGACGGAGGAGAATGGCTGGATGCCCGACTTCGACGCCCTGGAGAAGATGGACCTTTCGGGCGTGAAGCTCATGTGGACCAACTATCCCGGAATGCCCACCGGCGCCAAGGCCACCCCGGAGCTCTACCAGAAGCTCGTGGATTTCGGTCTCAAGCATAAGATTCTGATAGTCAACGACAATCCATACAGTTTCATACTCAACGACAATCCCACCTCCATCCTTGCCGCCAGGGGAGCGAAGGAGTGCGCCATAGAGCTGAACTCCCTGAGCAAGGCCCACAACATGTCCGGCTGGAGAGTCGGAATGTTCGGCGCCGCTCCGGACTATATCGCCGAGCTGCTCAAGGTGAAGAGCCAGATGGACTCCGGCACCTTCAAGCCCGTGCAGGCCGGCGCAATAGCCGCCCTTTCGCAGGGCGACGACTGGTTCCGCGCGCTGAACGAGGGCTATGCCAGGAGAAAAGAACTGGTGTGGAAGCTCTTCGACTATCTGGGAGCCGACTATGACAGGGACACCGCCGGACTGTTCGTCTGGGGACGAATATCCCCCGGCAACCGTCTTCTGGAGGGGACTCCGGAGGGGAAGTCGCTCGGAGAGAGGATTTCCGACAGGCTGCTCTACGGGGCGGGGGTGTTCATCACTCCGGGTTTCATCTTCGGCCGCAACGGAGAGAACTATATAAGGGCATCGCTCTGCGCGACAGAAAAGGTCATCGCGGACGCCACAGCAAAAATCAAGAAACTTTAAGCATATGAAAGAATTGGAATTGACGCCGGTGACGGAATGGGGTTTCTTCACCCTTCCCCGTCCCATGGTCATAGCCGGCCCCTGCAGCGCCGAGAGCGAGGAGCAGGTGATGAAGACTGCCGCCGGACTTAAGGAACTGGGCCTCAATGTGTTCAGAGCCGGAATATGGAAACCGCGCACCCATCCGGGAAGCTTCGAGGGCGTGGGCGTCCCCGGCCTGAAATGGCTTCAGAAGGTTAAGTCCGAGTTCGGAATGAAGGTGGCCACCGAGGTCGCCAGCGAGAGACATGTCTTCGAGTGCCTGAAATATGGAGTGGACATGGTCTGGCTCGGAGCCAGGACCACCGCCAACCCTTTTCTGGTGCAGGAGATTGCCGACGCCCTCAAGGACACCGACATCCCGGTTCTCGTCAAGAACCCGGTTAACCCCGACCTTGACCTCTGGATTGGAGCACTGGAGCGCCTGAACAGAAACGGCATCACCAAGCTCGGCGTCATCCACAGGGGATTCTCCTCTTCGCAGAAGATTGCCTACAGGAACGAACCCGGCTGGAACATAGCCATAGAGCTGAGGACCCGCTATCCCAAGCTTCCCTTCTTCGCCGACCCCAGCCATATGGGCGGCTCCCGCCAGTATATCCTGCCCCTTTCGCAGCGGGCTCTGGACCTGGGACTTGACGGACTCATGATCGAGTCTCACTGCGACCCGTCCAGCGCGCTCAGCGACGCTTCCCAGCAGCTCACGCCCGAAGACTTCGGCAAGCTCATGGCGAAACTCGTGGTGAGGGACAACGACACCGACAGCTCTTCCTACAGGGAGGGAATCGAGCAGCTCAGGGCCCAGATCGATGTGATCGACGAGAATCTCCTCTATGCCTTCAAGCAGAGGATGGCGGTGAGCACGAAGATCGGTAGCTATAAGAAGGACCACAACATAGCCATCCTGCAGACATCCAGATGGGACCAGGTTCTTTCGTCAATGGTCGAGAACGGACGCAAGTATGGCCTGTCCGACAAGTTCCTGATGGAAGTCTTCAACGCTATCCACGAGGAGTCTGTGCGGATTCAGAATGAAATTCTCGAAGGGAATTCTGAAGAGTCTCTGAAAAAATAGCGCCCTCCTCCTCGGTGAGGAAAGCCACTTTGATCGGTATCTGGAAAAGCCTGTTCTTGAGCTCTCCGGGTACCGATTTGTTGTCGAGCACCCTCTGGCTGTCCTTTTCGGTGCAGACCACCACCGCGGTGGGGTGCGAAGAGGCCGCGCCCATGATCCGGCGGATGTCCATCCGGGTGTAGTTGTGATGGTCGGAGAAGGTGAAACGCTTGACTATCTTGTACTTGTCGCTCAGATACATCCTGAGCGGAGTGTCCTTTGCGATTCCTGAGAAGAGGATGAGCTTCTTGGAATAGACGAAGCGGCTGTCGGCCTCCCCGGCATAGACCGGCTCAAGCTCCCTGTACCTGATGCAGGTGAAGAAGACCTTCACCTTCCTGCCTTCGGCGTTGGTTCCGGTGCAGGTCTCGGGGTCGAAGCCCTCGATGCCCAGGCTCCTCACCCAGCCGGACTTCTCCCAGTTCTCCATATAGGCCGGGCATTTGGAGACTATCACTATGTCCGCCTTGTTGATTCTTTCCGGCAGGTCCCTGAGCCGTCCGAACGGCAGCAGCCTGTCTTTGGTGAGCGGCCTGTTCCAGTCCACCAGGACTATGTTCATCCATGCCCGCAGGCGGCGGTACTGGAAGGCGTCGTCCAGGATTATCAGGTCGGCCGGCTGAATTTCCTTGTCCCTGCAGCCCGCTCCCTTCTTGTCGGTCTTCAGGAGGTCGGGGTGGCAGAGGAATCTGCAGCCCTCCACCCTGGGCCTGTCCACGGCCACTGTCACGGAAGGATATCTGCGCTTTATCTGCAGAGGTTCGTCACCGCAGAAACGGGCCGAGCCGTCGCGGGTGACCTGCTGGAATCCGCGGCTCTTTCTCTTGTGGCCCCTGGAGAGGACCGCAAGGTTTTTGAACCCCCATTCGTCGCTTTCCAGCAGGGCGTCCAGAATCATCTCGGTGTGCGGGGTCTTGCCGGTGCCGCCGGCGGTGATGTTGCCGACGCATATGGTGGGGACTTCGCACGGATATGATTTCAGTATCCCCCTGTCATAGAGAGAGTGACGGATTTTCAGCGTGAGCCAGTATGGAAAAAGCAGAATTCTTTCCAGCATAGGCTGCAAATTTAGTCAAAATATATCATTCCTGTAGAAGGAAGGGGGTTCAGACCCCATAGACATTGGCGGAACCCTCTATGACATTTTCGCCCCAGCGGTCGGCGACATGGTCCAGAAGGCGGAAGACCTCGTCCGGGTCGTTCTCCGTCACCAGCCTGATTCTGGTTTCCTTGAATTCGGGAAGGCCCTTGAAGTAGCAGCTCAGATGGCGCCGCATCTCCAGCACTCCGGTCACCGGGCCTTTCAGGTCCAGCGAGAGGCGGAGCTGCCTTTTGGCGAGGGCCACCCTGTCGCGCACGGGCATGGGGGGCAGGAGCTCGCCGGTGTCGAGATAGTGGCGGATTTCGGTGAAGATCCACGGATGGCCGAACGATGCGCGGCCCACCATTATTCCGTCCACTCCGTAGCGCTCGAACGCCTCGCGGGCCTTTTCGGGGCCGGTGATGTCGCCGTTGCCGATTATCGGAATGGTCATGCGGGGGTTGTTCTTCACCTCGCCGATGAGGGTCCAGTCGGCTTCGCCCCTGTACATCTGGCAGCGGGTCCTGCCGTGGATCGTGAGCGCGGCTATGCCGGCGTCCTGCAGCCTTTCGGCCAGGGGGACTATGATCTTGGAACTGTCGTCCCAGCCCAGGCGGGTCTTCACGGTCACGGGCTTATGCACGGCCTTGACTATGGCCGCGGTGATGGCGACCATCTTGTCCGGCTCCTTCATCATGCCGCTTCCGGCGCCTCTGCCGGCTATTTTGCTCACGGGACAGCCGAAGTTGATGTCAATCAGGTCGCAGCCGTGGCCCCCGGCAATCCGGTCGGCCTCTTCGGCCATGCGGGCCGCCTCCACCATGGCGTCGGGGTCGCTGCCATAGATCTGTATGCCTATGGGCGCCTCTCCGTCGGAGGTCTTCATTTTGGCTATGGCCTTGGCGGCGTCCCGGATCAGGCCCTCGGAAGGGACGAATTCGGTATATACCATGGACGCGCCGCACTCCTTGCAGATGATTCTGAAAGAGGAGTCGGTCACATCCTCCATGGGCGCGAGCAGAACGGGTCTGCTGCCCAGGTCTATGCTGCCGATTTTGATGGTGAGAAAGTGTTAGGGGCGGCTATCCGACCACCCAGACCAGAACGTAGCGCTCGAACGTCATGTATTCCAGCTCGAACTCCTCTTCGTAGCCGTCGTCGTGGATGAAGGTGGCGTCCAGGCTTCCGTCTTCCTTCGGGCGGAAGTGCTCCACCTCGATCTGCTCGGAGAAGTCGATATTGAAGGCCGACACTCTCTTGAAGATGGCTTCCTTGGCGCACCAGTAGATGGCCAGCTGCTCGTTCTTGCGGTCCTCGTCGAGGTCCTCGATCTCTTCTTCGGAGAGGGCTTTCTTCTCCACTGCGGAGAAGTCCCTGTCCTGACACTCGATGTCGATGCCCACCTCTTCCTCGTCGTGGAGAATCACCGCCACGAACCTGTCGGTGTGGGTGATGCTTATGTTCATCGCCATGTTCTCCAGGTAGGGCTTGCCGTTGTCGTGGTGGCTGAGATAGACTTTCTCGTCGAAGAGCTCGTTCAGGAGGGCCCTGACGGCCAGCCTCTGCTTGCGCAGCGATTCGCTCTTTATATAGGAGATTTCCTCCATCTCGTCGGAGGGGGTCGAACTCAGGTCGATCAGCTCCTGTTCCGTCTCGGTCACTTCCCAGACGGCGATGGTGGCGTCGTTTTCGAGTTTCTTTTTGAAATATAGTGCCATATCAGTATAAGGTCAAATGAGTTACGATTCTATGGAGCCGCTGGTGCCGAGATAGGTCAGACCGGTCCGGGCCGACCATACGCATACGACGAAACCACCTTCCGGAGAATCGCTTTCCGAATGGCTTACTACTAGATATGAATTCACGGGTATCGCTCGGGAAGGGTCGTCAGAAGGTTGACCCGCGAGCTTGTTGTTTTCTGATTTTATAGAACTGGGAGGCTCCATATTATGTTGTGCTGTTGCTATAACATCTGCAAATATACTAAAATTTGAATTTATTGCTATCTTTGCACTCTGTTATCAAGGTTATTTTAATTTTTTACTAAATAATTCATCATGGGATATTTAACTAATGAGAAGCTGCTTATCGTCGGCGCCGCCGGCATGATCGGCTCCAACATGGCTCAGACGGCGATGCTGCTGAAGCTTACTCCTAATCTGTGTCTTTATGATATCTATGAGCCCGGTCTCCGCGGTGTTGCTGCCGAGATGGACCAGTGCGCTTTCGAAGGTGCAAACATCACCTGGACGGTCAATCCCGAGGAGGCGTTCAAGGATGCAAAATATATAATTTCTTCCGGCGGTTTCCCGCGTAAGGAGGGCATGACCCGTGAGGACCTCCTCAAGGGCAACTGCAAGATTGCCGCCGAGTTCGGTGACAACATCAAGAAATACTG
>CAZIFT010000061.1:7961-9681 GCA_964538395.1 uncultured Muribaculaceae bacterium | reverse complement strand
TGGACGCCACCGTCCTCACCGAGGCCGGCTATGTGGGCGAAGATGTGGAGAGCATACTCTCCAGGCTGCTCCAGGAGGCTGACTACAATGTGGCCAAGGCCGAGCGCGGCATCGTCTTCATCGACGAGATCGACAAGATCGCCCGCAAGAGCGACAACCCGTCCATAACCCGCGACGTGTCGGGAGAGGGCGTGCAGCAGGCCATGCTCAAGCTTCTGGAGGGCAATGTGGTGAACGTGCCCCCGCAGGGAGGCCGCAAGCATCCGGACCAGGAGTTCATCCATGTGAACACGCAGAACATACTGTTCATCTGCGGAGGAGCGTTCGAGGGGATAGAGCGCCGGATAGCCCAGCGTCTCAACACCCAGGTCATAGGCTTCGGGGTCGCAGGCAGGCAGAAGGTGGACAAGAACAATCTTCTGCAGTATGTGGATCCGCAGGACCTCAGGAGCTATGGACTGATTCCCGAGATCATCGGGCGTCTTCCGGTCGTGACCTGGCTGGACAATCTGGACCGCGACGCGCTCAAGCGCATCCTGACCGAGCCCAAGAATGCCATACTCAAGCAGTATGAGACGATGTTCGCGCTCGACGGGATAAAGCTGCAGATCCAGCCGGAGGTGCTGGACCTCATTGTGGACAAGGCCGTCAGCGACAAGCTGGGCGCCAGGGGACTGAGGTCGATCTGCGAGAAGATCATGACCGACGCCATGTATGAGGCACCCTCCTCGCGCAAGAAAACCTTCAGCCTGACACTGGACTATGCCAAGGAAAAGCTTTCCTCATAGTCCGGCGCCATTACAGAAACAACTTTAACACAACACGATATGGGCGACAGATATGTATGGCGGTTTAAATCCGTCGGCGGCACAAGCCGCGTGGATATCTCCACCGGAGAGGACATCAGACATCTCGGAGAACTTGACAAAAAACTCTGGACGGTCCTGAGCTGTCCCGCCGGAGGCCTCGAGTTCGACAAAAAGACTCTTGAGCTTCTCGACACCGACAAGGACGGGAAAATCAAGTCGGACGAGGTGGTCGCCGCATCGGTTTATCTCACCTCGGCGCTGAAAGACGCCGGGCTGCTGCTCACATCGTCCGACACCATAAAGCTTTCGGACTTCAACACCGACGACGAGAACGGCCGCAAGCTGCATGATTCGGCGCTTCGGATCCTCAAGAACAAGGGTCTGGACAAGAATGAGATATCGCTGTCGGACGTGTCCGACTCGGTGTCCATTTTCGCCGGCTCCAAGTTCAACGGCGATGGAGTCATAACCCCCGCATCGGCCGATGACGGCTCTCTGAAGAAGACCATAGCCGATGCCGTGGCCGCCACCGGCGGCACCATGGACAGAAGCGGAGAGGCCGGAGTCACCGCCGAGCAGATCGAGGCTTTCTATGCCGCCTGCGCCGACTACTCAGCCTGGGTCAAGGCAGGGGAGTCTCCCGAGGTGCGTCCCTACGGAGACGCTACCGAGGCCGCCCTGGAGGCCGTCAACGCGGTGAAGGACAAGGTGGCCGACTATTTCATGCGCTGCCGTCTGTCCGCCTTTGATTCCGATGCGGTTCCCGTTCTGGACGTGCAGGTGGACGAAGTCAAGAGCATAGGTGCGGGAGATTTGGCCAAGAGCGGCGACGCCATCGCGGCTCTGCCTCTGGCAAGGGTGAACGCCGAAGGAAAACTGCCTCTCGCCGCCCTCAATCCGGCATGGGAGGA
>CAZIFT010000061.1:0-7861 GCA_964538395.1 uncultured Muribaculaceae bacterium | reverse complement strand
CTCAAGGCCGAATCCGACTCGATTGACGACGTGGAGAGGTTCCTCAGGCTCTACAGGAATTTCTACACCCTGCTCAGGAACTATGTCACCTTCGACGACTTCTACGGCAAGGACACCAAGGCCATATTCCAGGCCGGAAGGCTCTATATAGACCAGCGCAGCCTGGACCTCTGCATCAGGGTGGAGGACATGGGCCGTCACGGCGACATGGCCGCCCTCAGCGGCATGTACATAATCTATTGCGCCTGCACATCCTGCTCCGGGGGCAAGTCCATGAACATAGCCGCCGTCCTCACCGACGGCGATGTCAGCAATCTGCGCGTGGGGATGAACGCCGTGTTCTATGACAGGGACGGTCTGGCCTATGACGCCACCGTGACCCGCCTCGTGGACAATCCGGTGAGCATAAGGCAGGCTTTCTGGTCGCCCTATAACAAACTGTCCAACGCCATCAACGAGAGAATCAACAAGTCCGCCGCCGAGAAGGAGAGCAAGTCCGTGGGCGGGCTGATGGACAAGGCCAACACGGTGTCCCTGAATCCCGCCGATGCCAAGACGGAGGACGGGACGGCCGCCGCTGCCGGCAAGAAATTCGACATAGCCACCTTCTGCGGTATCTTTGCCGCCCTGGGCATGGCCATAAGCTACATAACCACGGCGCTGGTGAGCCTGGCCAAGGGAATATCCCAGTCCTGGTACACTCTGCCGCTGCTCATAGTGCTGATCATCCTCTGCATTTCGGGCCCGTCCATGTTTATAGCATGGCGCAAGCTCCGCAAGCGCAACCTCTCTCCGCTGCTCAATGCCAACGGCTGGGCCATCAACGCCCATGTGCTGGTGAACATCGGCTTCGGAGCGGGCCTCACCTCGCTTGCCAGCTTCCCGGCCCTTTCGGCCATAGACCCGAAGGCCATGAAGGCCGAGAAGAAGAGAAAGCGCTGGAGCAGATTCGTCGTCGTGCTGCTCGTCCTGGCCTGCGGTGCCGTCTGCTGGGGACTCTGCTCCAGGAAGAAGGCCGCTGAGGAGGCTCCCGCCGTCGAGGCTGTGGAGGCAGTCGAGGCCGCCGAGCCCGCCGCCGCTGAGCAGGCCGCTCCCGCCGAGACGCTTCCCGCGGAAGGGGATGCCACAGAATAGTGGTTTCTGACATCGAAAATAGCCGTTTGTTGTGATTGCCGTTTTTCCCGCAGGGGACTAACTTCGCGTCACTATGAAAAATCTGGTTGTTTCAGCTATAAGCTTTGCGCTCGTCCTCTTTGCGGTGACGGGCGCTTCTGCGCAGGACAAGGTGCAGACTCTCAGGACAGAAAAGGACGGCACGGAAGTCGTCAACACTTCTGAAATCGGAAAGTCTTTTGACGGATTCGCAGGGGCTGTCCCCGTGGAAATCTATCTGAAGGACGGCAAGATAACGCAGATTGTCCCCCTCGATAACGATGAGACCCCCGATTTCTTCAAGAAAGCCTGCACGCTGCTGTCCAAGTGGACCGGGAAGTCCGTGAAGGAGGCCCTCGGAACCCGGGTGGACGCCGTCTCCGGCGCGACTTTCTCCTCTGAGGCGCTGATACTCAATGTGAAGAGCGGTCTGGAGTATTATCTCAAGAAAAAGTAGATTTCTGCGCAAGATTCTTCTGAGCCTGTCATTTACAAGTCGAGGACCGGGAAATCATCCGGCCACTCATTAAAATGACTGAGCGATGAAAGAATTTTTTAGCAGCAAATTTTTGATGAATTGTGCCCTTGGGGCCGCCATGGCGGTCTCCGCGGGCACTTTCGTTTCGTGTGTGGACGCTGATGATTCCACACCAGACATGATGGCTCCCCATGCGATAGTGACGGTGAAGCAGAACAACGGCCACGTGAATCTGCAGCTGGACGACAAAACCGTGCTCTATCCGCTCAACATGCAGACCGGAACGTATGAAGAGGAAGTGAGGGCTTTCGTGAACTACAGGATGGCCACTCCGGCCGACAAGGCCAGGTATGACGTACCCGATGGCGTCTCCAATCTGGTCTATGTGAACTGGATAGAGAAGGTGCTGACCAAGTCCATGTCCGAAAGCACGCGGGACGATGCCGCCACCTATGGCAACGATCCGATTGAGGTCCTGAACTCCTGGTCCACCGTGTGCGAGGACGGGTATCTCACCCTCAATTTCCGCACGATGTACGGAGTCGGCAAGACTCATACGGTCACTCTGGTCAAGGGCGAGGGCGATTATGAGGTCGTGCTGCACCATGACGCGGCCGGGGATACCGGAGCCAGAGTCGGCGACGGAGTGGTGGCCTTCAGGCTGGACAAGCTTCCCGACACGAAAGGGGAGACTGTGGACCTGAAGCTGGTCTATAACTCCTTCAGCGGGACCAAGACCGTGACTTTCAAATACTGCACGAGAAAATAGAACCGGGCCGCGCTCCGGCCCGAAATGTGTACGGACTGAAACCGTGATATTCGGCGCAGATAAGGAAAAGGCTATTATTTCGGCATATGGCAGAGGCGATCCCGGTTTCGTGGACCGTCTCTATGCCGAATATGCCGATTATCTGGCCGGAGTCTGCTCCAGATACATCGCCGATGACGACGACATGAAGGATGTGCTCCAGGAGGCGTTCATCAGGATTGTCTCGAAGATGGACTCTTTCAGCTATCGCGGCAAGGGCAGTCTGCGGGCCTGGATCACCAGGGTGACCGTGAACGAGTGCCTTCAGTTCCTGAAAAAGAAGAAGAAAGAGCCGGAAACTCTTGACGAATCATATGCGGCCGACGTGCCGGATGCGGATCCGGACGTGAAGGGCCTTTCCTTCGACACCCTCGTGAGCCTGATCCGGCGCCTGCCGGAAGGATACAGGCAGGTGCTGAACCTCTATGCGATAGAGGGGAAGAGCCACAAGGAGATAGGGGAGATTCTGCACATAAAGCCGGACAGCTCCGCATCGCAGTTCCACAGGGCCAAGAACATGCTGGCCAGGATGATAGCGGAGGAAAAGAAAAATATTGACTGCTGAGGTCTATGGATGAAAAATGGATTGAAGAACTGAGGAAGACCGCTTCCGAAGGAAAGGGAAAAGCCCCTGAAAACCTGCTTGCCGACATCAGGAAGACGATGGCGGAGCGGGGGATTGCGCCTGTCTCCGGACAGGCGGCTCCGGAGCGCGGACATTCGCGTCTGCTGTTTCCCGTCCTGGCCGCGGCGGCCCTGGCCTGTGTGCTGGCCCTGCCTCTGTTTATGCGGACGGGCTCGGACCCCGCTTCGGAAAGGGTTGCGGTCGTCCCTTCGGACGTCGCTCCCGCGGCCATGTCAGAGGCCGATGGAGAAAGTCTGCTTGCCGATGTCCAGGCCGCTGACAGTCAGGTCTATGCGTCCGGACGGACGGAGTCTGTTTCCGGCGGAAAGGACGTTTCGGCGGTTGAAAACGGCGGGGAGACCGAAATTGCCGGGGCCGGAGACGGCTATGCGGAGAATGAGGCGGAAGAGGGGACTGAGGCCGGAAAGGCCAGGGAGGTCGCAGCCGCCGGAAAAGCGAAAGTGGTCGAGGAGGCCCCGGCCGACGATTATGACGCGTTCCGCGAGCCGGCGGTCCGGAAGAAGTCCCGCGGCAGGATTTCCGTCGGGGCCTCGTTTGCCGGAGCGTCCGGGGTGTCCGGATTTTCTGGCGGAAGCGGGGACGCAGCCATGGTGGCGGCGGAGCCTTTCGGAGTGTATTCCGATGCCGTGGCGAACGCCGAGGCGAATTCCATGCCGGGCTATACGGTTGACATTCCAGAGCCCAGCGAGCACCATGACCATCCTCTGAGGGTCGGACTTTCGGTCAGATATCCCCTTTCCGAGAGGCTGAGCGTGGGAAGCGGGGCGGTGTTCAGCTATCTGAGCTCCACATTTGAAAGCGAGAGCTCGTCGTCCGTGTCCCGCGTCAGGCAGAGGCTCCATTTCATAGGCATACCCCTTAACCTGTCATACAGGCTCGCCGGCAGCGGCCGTTTCGCCCTCTATGTCTCCGGAAACGGGATGGCCGAGTGGCTTGTCGGCGGCAGGTCCGTGACGAGCGACGCGCTCATCGGATATTCGGCACGCTGCGAGAGCCGCAATGTCTCGGATGGCAGGACCTATTTCAGTGCAGGGGTTTCCCTGGGCGCGCAGTACAGGTTCGCGGGCAGGGTTTCCGTCTATTTTGAGCCCGGTGTGACGCACCATTTCGGCAACGGAACCCCTCTCAAGTCGTCATATACCGAGAATCCGACGGACATCGATTTCCAGATAGGACTGAGGTTCTCTCTGTAAAACGATAAGCCAAAAACATTTGAACATGGGCTATGGGCCTTGCAGGCCGCTGAGGCCGCTCCGCTTGGAAATGGAAGCTGCTTTTTGTATATTCGTAAAGATATAACACAACGCCACAACGCCCATGACTTCGTTTTTTCTGATTCTCATAGTCGTCGTAATCCTGACGGGTATTTTCCTGAACAACATATCTTCACGCATAGGCATACCGACCCTCCTCGCATTCATACTGCTCGGAATGGTCTTCGCCAACAACGGTCTCTGGCCGGTCCGTTTCGACAATTATGAAGTGGCCAAGGAGACCTGTACGGTGGCCCTGATATTCATAATGTTCTATGGCGGATTCGGCACCAGATGGGAGTCGGTGAAGCCGGTGGTCAGGGAGTCGGCCCTTCTCGCCTCGCTGGGCGTCATAGCCACGGCCGGGCTCACGGGAGTGTTCTGCAAGATGGTCCTGGGCTGGGACTGGCTGGAAAGCCTTCTTTTCGGCTCGGTGATCAGCTCCACCGACGCTGCTTCGGTGTTCTCCATTCTGCGAAGCAAGAGGCTGGGCCTGAAGAACAACACCGCGCCCATGCTCGAGATGGAGAGCGGCAGCAACGACCCCGCTTCATATATGCTCACCGCGATCATGCTTTCGATCATGAACGGGTCGGCCAGCGGGGGAGCCATCGTGTGGAACATATTTGCCCAGCTCGCCTTCGGCGGGGCCTGCGGTGTGGGAATAGCCAAGCTCGCCGCCTTCGGCATCAAGAGGATAAAGTTCCAGACCAGCGGCTTCGAGTCCCTGTTCATATTCGCGGTGGCGGTGGCCTCTTATGCGATTCCCACTGTGATAGGCGGCAACGGCTATCTGAGCGCATACATAGTGGGCATAATCCTGGGAAATGTGGATTTCCACGGGAAGAAGCCGCTCGTGAGCTTCTTTGACGGAGTCACCGGACTGATGCAGATCCTGATCTTCTTCCTGCTCGGTCTCCTGGCCCGGCCGACCCTGCTGCACAGGGCCATACTGCCGGCTCTGGCCATATTCCTGTTCCTGCTGTTCGTGGCACGTCCGGTGTCGGTGTTCGCCATTCTCACCCCGTTCCGCAAGTATTCGTTCAAGCAGCAGACCCTGGTCTCTTTCGTGGGACTGAGGGGAGCCGCATCCATCGTGTTCGCCATCATGGCCATGGTGGACCCGGCGTTCCTGCACAATGACATATTCAATATAGTCTTCTGCGTCGTGCTGCTTTCCATCGGCATTCAGGGCTCGCTCATTCCATGGGTGTCGCGCAAGCTGAACATGATCGACGAGGAGAATGATGTGCTCAAGACGTTCAACGACTATTCCGAGGGCTCCGACATCAATTTCGGCAAGATTCCGGTGACTCCGGAGAGCGGCTGGGCGGGCAGGACCATCCAGGACCTGAGGCTGCCCAAGGATTTCCTGATAGCGCTGGTGATCCGCGGCGACGAGAACATCCGTCCTTCGGGCGACACGGTGATTCTCCCGGGGGACGAGATCATAATTCTGACCAAGGAGTTTGAGGATTCGGCCACCTTCCTGGAGGAGATGCATGTGGGCATGAAGAGCAAGCTGGACGGCAAACTGCTGCGCGAGCTTCCGGGCGACAGGTTCGTGGTCATGATAAGGAGGGGCAACGAGAATCTGATACCAAAGGGCAGCACCATGATCAGGCTTGGCGACGACCTTGTTTTGCTCAAGCTTAAGTGAGCGTGTTCCGAAAAAATGACTACTTTTGCCGTTTGTAATGAGGTTTGACAAACGGATATAGGCGATGGCTGTCAGAAAGGAACTGGATATGCTCAACGGTCCCATGTTTGGCCGTATCCTGCTTTTCGCTCTGCCGGTCGCGGCGAGCAGTATCCTTCAGCAGCTGTTCAATGCGGTGGACGTGATTGTGGTCGGCCGCTTCGTGGGAAGCGAGGCTCTTGCCGCAGTCGGCGCCAACACCACCGTGATTTCTCTGATACTCAATCTGTTCATAGGCATAACCGTGGGCGCGAATGTGGTCATAGCGGGCCATATCGGCCAGAGGGACGACGGCCGCGTGAGGATCGGTGTGGGGACTTCGGCAGCGCTTGCAATCTATAGCGGCATATTCCTGATGCTTCTGGGGCTGCTGGTGTCCAGGCCTCTGCTTACGGCCATGGCGACTCCGGACAATGTGATGAGCCAGGCTCTGCTCTATCTGCGGGTCTATATGCTCGGAGTCCCGTTCATAATGATATTCAATTTCGGGGCGGCCATTCTCAGGAGCCGCGGAGACACGCAGAGGCCTCTGTTCATCCTGATTTCCGCTGGCATAATCAATACGGTCCTGAACCTGGTCCTCGTGATAGTGTTTCATATGGGAGTCGAGGGGGTGGCCATCGCCACGGGGGTTT
Organism: uncultured Muribaculaceae bacterium; assembly: GCA_964538395.1. Taxonomy (GTDB): domain Bacteria; phylum Bacteroidota; class Bacteroidia; order Bacteroidales; family UBA932; genus Cryptobacteroides. Next base: position 1,190 of record CAZIFT010000061.1, on the reverse strand, counting down.
CCAACATGTTCAGCGCCGGCGTGATAACCTGGATTCTGAGCCGCGAGGAGGGTGCGTTCAGGCTTGACCTGCGGAAGATCCGGCTCGACAGGGCCGAGACCAAGGCCATCCTGTTCATAGGCATCCCGGCCGGGTTCCAGAGCATGCTGTTCGCGATATCCAATGTGTTTGTGCAGTCGGCGGTGAATGCCTATGGTTCTGCGGCCATAGCCGGAAATGCCGCCGCTCTGACATATGAGGGCATAGCCTATCTGGTCGTTCCGGCATTCTGCACGGCGGCGATGACTTTCATAAGCCAGAATTATGCGGCCGGGCGTTATGACAGGTGCCGCAAGGCGTTCTGGGACTGTCTGGCTCTCAGCACTGCGGTGTGTCTTTTCCTGAGTCTTTCGTTCGGTCTGTTCAGGGAGCCTTGCCTGAGGCTTTTCTCTACCGACCCGGAGGTGATTTCTTATGGCAAGATCAGGATTGAGACTGCTCTGCTGCTGCTTTTCCTCTGCAATTCCTATGAGATTCCTTCGGCGGCCATGAGGGGGCTGGGGAAATCGCTTCTGCCGGCGCTGCTCACCGTTTTCGGCACGTGCCTGCTGCGTCTGGCGTGGATATATCTGGTCTGCCCGCATCATCCGGGCTTTGCGTTCCTGCTCACCGCCTATCCTGTGTCGTGGATATTGACGGGGCTTATGGTGAGCACGGCTTATGTGGTTACAGTGAGAAAAAAGTATAATCCCGACAAGCATGATGAAACTGACGGATCTCTTGTATAACGACATACTTATAAGCGCTTTTATCGCCTGGGCTGTGGCTCAGGTGCTGAAGACGATCATCTTTGCGGTCCAGAATGGCAGGCTGGACTGGGACAGGCTGTTCGGCGACGGGGGAATGCCCAGTGCGCATTCGGCTCTGGTGGTGGCTGCGGCTACGACCTGTGCGCTGAATTTCGGCCTGGCTTCGCCTGAGTTCGGGATTTCGGCGGTGCTGGCTCTGGTGGTGTTGCATGATGCTTCGGGGGTGAGGCTGGAGAGCGGGAAGCAGGCCAAGGCTATCAATACGATGATTGAGGTGCTGAAGAAGTCGTCCAATGTGGATAATATCCAGTATCTGAAGGAGTTGCTTGGCCACACTCCCATACAGGTGTTTTTCGGCAGCCTTCTCGGCATCGCCATCGCCGTCCTCTATTCTCTCTAAAG
>CAZIFT010000060.1:0-9685 GCA_964538395.1 uncultured Muribaculaceae bacterium | reverse complement strand
CGAAGCATCTGCAGAGTCAAATACGGTCGTCGAGCCTGTCGAGACGCCCGTTGCCATAGAGCCGGAAAAGCCTGTCGAGACGCCCGTTGCCGCAGAGCCCGAAAAGCCTGTCGCCGAAGCACCTGCAGAGTCAAATACGGTCGTCGAGCCTGTCGAGACGCCCGTTGCCGCAGAGCCCGAAAAGCCTGTCGTCGAAGCGCCTGTCGCGGACACCTCGACAAGCTCGGCGACCGCAGCAGCGCCCGCCCATAAGCATAAGGCCCTGAAGACCGTGCTGATCGTAATCGCAGCCTTCGCCGCCCTCCTCGTCCTGTACATGGTCTTCGCCCGCCTCTTTCCCGGAGTGATGGATTCCCTCCTCTACAACCGGGAACAGCTGGAAATCCTCCGCCACGAATAGCCCAAACGCCCCAAACGGCACAAAATTTCTGCAAAAAACCGGAAATATATTTGGCGATAGAAAAAAATGGTGTATATTTGCAATCCGCATTCAGAGATGCGGTAAACATTCCTCAATAGCTCAGTTGGTTAGAGCACCTGACTGTTAATCAGGGGGTCGTAGGTTCAAGTCCTACTTGAGGAGCACAAAAGGGGAGCGGGATGAATCCGGCTTCCCTTTATTTGTTTTCAAAACCCTCTAAGGCGATGAATAGAACAGCTGAATACCGGTTCACCATAATAGTCCCGGTCTATAACGAGGTGGACAACATGTCCAGACTGGACGAGTCCCTGTCTTCCTATCTTGAAGCATGTCCGGTGAAGGCCTGCGTGCTCTTCGTGAACGATGGCTCAAAGGACGGCAGCCTCGACGCCATAAAGAAGATGTGCGCCGTCCGCAAGGATTTCCTCTACATCAGCTTTGTCCGGAACGCCGGGCTCAGCGCAGCTGTCAAGGCCGGTTTTGACTATGCCGAGTCGGAGCTGGTCGGATATATAGACGCCGACCTCCAGACCGACCCCCGCGACTTCGACCTTCTGCTGAAAGAGGTGGAAAGCTGCAGCATGGCCATAGGCATAAGGGCCAACCGCAAGGACTCCTTCTTCAAGAACGCCCAGTCCAAGATCGCCAACGGCTTCCGCCGCATGATGACCGGCGACGGCGCCCTGGACACCGGCTGCCCGCTCAAGGTCCTCCGCACCGACGTGGCCAAGAAAATCCCCATGTTCAAGGGCCTGCACCGCTTCCTGCCCGCGCTCGTGCTGCTCCAGGATGGCGCCTCCTACCGCCAGATTCCGGTCCGGCATTATCCCAGGATAGCCGGCAAATCCAAATATCATCTCTGGAACCGCCTTTGGGGCCCCTTCGCCGACTGCTTCGCCTATCGCTGGATGAAGCCCCGCTACATAAACTACAAGGTCGGCGAAAACAACATCTGATCCCATGTTCCACGACTTCTCCGCAACTGCTGTCTATGTGATCGGCTTCACCTCGCAGTTCTTCTTCGCTGCCAGGACCCTGTTCCAGTGGCTCAGGAGCGAGAAGGCCGGCAAGGTCGTGTCGCCCTCGTCCTACTGGGTGCTCAGCGTGCTCGGCGCCTGGCTCATGTTTGTCTATGGCGTGCTCAGGAACGACTTCGCCATAATCCTGGGCCAGCTGATCGCATATTACATCTACCTCTGGAACCTCAATTCCAAGGGGATATGGAAACGCCTCGGCCTTGTGCTGCAGACGGTTCTGCTCGCGACTCCTGTCGTGGCGATAGTCCTCCTGCTGCACGACGCCCAGGACTTCATCCACGGCTTCTTCAAGAACGAGGACATCCCCTTCTGGCTGATTCTGTTCGGGTCCGCCGGCCAGATAATCTTCACCCTGAGGTTTGTCTATCAGTGGGTGTATTCCAAGATAAAGGGAGTCTCGGTCCTGCCCATGGGCTTCTGGCTCATCAGCCTTCTGGGCTCCAGCGTGATAGTCGCCTACGGAATCATCCGCAAGGACCCCGTGCTCATTCTCGGCCAGTCCTTCGGGTTCGTGGCATATATACGCAACCTGATGATCGGATTCAGAAAAAAGAAAAACAATGCTGCAGAATAAGCGGAGCTGGCTGGCCTCCCATCCCCTGGCCGCAGTGTTCACCGTCATGACGCTGTGCCTCATTCCGGCCATGTTGCTCAGGGACTATTCTCCGTCCAACGAGCTCAGATATCTCAACATAGTGGACGAGGCCATTTCCGGCGGACACGTCTTCGCGTTCACCTGTCAGGGCCAGCCCTATGCCGACAAGCCGCCGCTCTATTTCTGGCTTCTGGCCCTTTCCCGCCTGCTGTTCGGAAGGCATGTCATGTTCTTCATGGCGCTGTTCTCCTATATTCCGGCCCTTGTCATAATATGGATTATGGACAAATGGCTGGCACTCAAGGCTTTCGGAGAGAGAACCGCAGTGGGCCTGATGATGGGGACCACGGGCATGTTCCTGGCTCTGAGCGTATTCCTCAGAATGGACATGCTCATGTGCATGTTCATAGTCCTGGCCCTCTACACCTTCTGGCGCATGTACACCGGCGAAGGCAACCGCCGGAGGCAGGAACTGCTGCTGCCGCTGTGGATTTTCATGGCCCTGTTCACCAAGGGCCCCGTGGGCATACTCATGCCCCCGCTTGTGATAGTCACGTTCCTGCTTGTCAGGAAGGAAGGCCGGCAGATAGGCCGTTATCTGGGCTGGAAGACCTGGGCCGTCATCGCCGCGCTTTGCGCCCTGTGGTTCACCGGGGTCTATCTCGACGGCGGCAAGGAATATCTGAACAACCTGCTGTTCCACCAGACCGTGGACCGCGCAGTCAATTCGTTCCACCACAAAAAGCCGCTCTGGTATTACCTCATGGCCATATGGTATGTGCTGATTCCCTACAGCATACTGCTGATCGGAAGCGTCGTCGCGTCCCTGCGCAAAAGACGGGACGATGAGGCGCCGCACTCCGCCATGGAAGTGTTCTTCCTCACCGCGGTGCTGGTCCCCTGCGTGATGCTCTCCCTTTTCAGCTCCAAGCTCTCGGTCTATCTCGCACCAATATTTCCGTTCATGGTCCTGCTTTTCGTGACCGTGCTCAGGAGGACGGGCTGGAAGAAATGGATGACCGTCTCGCTTGCCGTCGTGCAGGCCTTCCTTGCGGCGGTGTGCGTCATCGCCCTTGCGGTGAAGCTCCTGGCTTCGGGCATCGAACCTCTTTCCGGGCTTATGGCCGAATATCCCATAGCCCGCAACGGCCTGATATGGAGTGCGGTGGCTTTCCTGGGCGCCGGCCTGCTGCTGGCGTTGTACTGGCTGGTCAGGCGCAAGTCATGGAAAAGGTCGGTGGCCTTCACGGCTCTGGGCCTGCTGATTGCGCTCTATACGGCATCCTTCGCCATGGACGAAATCAACAGCTATATCGGCTATGGCAATCTGTGCCGCGAGATTCCGGAAGGGAAGAGGGTCGCCACAGTGGGTGTCCACCGCCCCGAGAACATGGATGTGTATCTGGGCTATGACATAGTGGACTATCAGAAGGATTTCGTTTCCTTCTATGCCAACGAGATAGAGGGGGAAAATCCTCAGGCTGAGAACCTTGTCCTGATCACGAGCGACCATAGGGTCAAGACCAGCGGACCTCTGAGAAAGTTCGTCCTGGACAGACCGCACCGCCGCGTGGGCGCCTTCTATATAGTGGACTGCGCTCCGCAGAATTAGCCGGAGCCGCCGCCTTTATGCCAGGCGTTTTTATGCCCGGCGGCCGTTATGCCTGCCTGCCGGCGCATATGGCCGTTTTCAGAACTTCAGCGTAAGCTCCACTCCGGCCTGGAAGGGGTTTATCTTCTGGTGGAATTCCTTCGACATTGACACGAAGCGGAACGCGTCGGCGCGGCTTCCGCCCATATTTGCGGCCCAGATGGCCAGCGAGGAGTCTCCGTGGTGGAAGGCCAGCCGCGAGTCAACGGTGCCATAGAAATCCTGCCACAGGGAGTTGTCCTCGGTCCAATAGATTTTCCCGAGCCCGTGCCAATCGGCGCTGAGGCTTATCCTGTTCGTCCGGTTGCGCATATACACCGTATAGATTCCGCCCGCGGAGGCGGTGTTGCGCGGGGTGAAGGGAACGAAAGCGTCCCTGTCGTCCCTGAACCTGGCGTCGGTGTAGCCATAGGACGCATGGGCGGAAAGATTCCGCGCCAGCTGCGCCGTGAGCGAAATCTCCGCGCCCACCGAGCGGCTCTTCCCGGAGTTGACGGTGACTCTCCCCAGTCCCGAGTCGGCCATCTTGCTGAGCTGAAGGTCCTCTGTGTCAATCCAATATGCGGCCATGTCGGCCGTGAGTCTGCCTCCGATGAGGCTCAGGTGCGAGCCGACCTCCCAGTTCCATGCGTGCTCGGGCCTGTATCTGACCATGCTCTCGATGTCCGGCGATTCCGTGCTCTGCATCGAGGCCAGCACTCCGAGCACCTTCTCCTTTGCCGCAGCAGGTATCATGGGCGTGTTCTCCACCACCGGAGCCGTCGCCGACGCGATGTCCCTTTTCACTGCATTCTGGGTCTCCGTCTGCAGGAGCTCGCTGAACATCTGGATGTTGTATCCGCCCGAGCTGAAGCCGCGGGTCACGCTAGCATAGACATTGTTCCTTCCATGCTCATACATCAGCGAGAATTTGGGGACGAGCTCCAGATTGTCGGCCCTGAGCTTGTCTTCGAACCTGGCGGCCACATTATAGACCTGTTCCGGGACCATGGATATGACCATTTCCCTTCCCGGCATCGACAGATTGCCGTTGAGCGCATATGAGTGTGCGAAATTGAAGCCGGCGTCGTAGTGAAGGCGGCTCTGCTCATAGTCCAGCCTCAGTCCCAGCGTGGCTTTCAGGCCCCTGACCGAGAACAGGTCGGCGAATTCCGACTGATGGAAGATTGCGGCCTCGACCGTCGGGGTGCTGAAAGTGCCGCCGAAGGCCAGCTCTTCGTCCAGGATCCTGTCCTGAAGGTCGAAATTCATGGTCATCGCGCCCGCCGATATTTCGGGCATATATTTTTCCGCCTGCGCGGAGATCATTCCGTTGAGCCACGCCATTCCGTCGCTGTGGAATGTCACCGGCCCTTCGGTCTTCATGCTCTGGCCGGACATGGTGATGCCGGTTATCCAGCTCCATCGGCCGCTTTTCTTGAGGGTCAGCTCCTCATAGACCTGCCTCGAGTTCTGTTTCTGCATCAGAGAGTAGATGTCGGAGGCGGTGAAGTCCTGGTCCATGTCCATGCGGTCTTTCAGATACTGGAATCCGGTCACGCTGTTCAGGGTCATCCCGGCCACTTCGTGGGTTATGTTCAGGCCGGCGTTCAGCAGATGCCGCTTGTAGGAGCTGCGGCGGTTGTATGCGATGGCGTCTCCATAATAATAGGGGTATCCGCCCTGGTCCGTGAGGCTGTAGCCGACGTTCAGGTCGAATTTTGTCCTTTCGGATGCGGTCAGGATGGCTCTGAAGCGGGCTCCGAAGTCGTCGCCCCGGTCCGCTTTCTCTCCGTCGCGGGCCTCGTTGCGGTAGAATCCGCCGTCGTGGGAATATGAGAATCCTCCCGAAAAGGCGAAGTTCTTCACCGGATGGTGGTAGTGCATGACGCTGGCGTCGAAGTCGCCGTAGGTGGCGGCGCCGAGCCTCAGGTCGGTCCCCTCATATTCGAGCGGGTCCTTTGTGAATATGCGGATCAGTCCTCCCATGGAGTTTTTGCCATAGAGCGTGCTCTGGGGGCCTCTCATCACGTCGATCCGCTCTATGTCCACGAGGTCGAAGTCAAAGGAGCTCTTGTCCGACACCGGCACTCCGTCGAGATAGATTCCGACCGGAGACGAGCCGGTCCTGGAGCCGATTCCTCTTATATATATGGGTGTGGTGAGTCTTGAACCATAGTCGGGGATGAACAGGTTCGGCGCGAGGGCCGATATGTCCTTTATCCCGCGGATTCCGTGCTCCTGCATGTCTTCGGCATAGAAGCTTGTGCTGGAGAAGCTCATTTTCCTGAGGGGGACGAAGTCCTTGGGGGCGGCCGAGACCACCGCTTCGGCGAGCGAGTCTCTTTTCTCTTCGGTGTCTGTGCTACCCTGGACAGGTGCGAGGGCCAGACATGACAGCAGAATTGTGATGACGTTCATGTCGTTTGCGCGAATTAGGGCGCAAAGATATGCAACCGTGACGGCATATGCAACCCGTTCCTCCCGGGCATGTTTTTTGAGGCCTCGCGGCGGAATTATGGAAGAGAAAGAAAAGAAAATCGGGCCGTTCTCTCTGGAGCCGGCCGATGCGGACACCCCGTGGGGTTCCGAATCATGGAAACTGGCGGATCTCGGTTTCAGGGATTCGGTGGTGCACGAAGGACCTCTCGTAAGCAATACGCTGAGCGAGATCATGGAGACCTATCTCGACAGGATAGTCGGCGATGATACATATTATTTCTATGGCCGGCAGTTCCCGGTCCTGCTCAGGACGTTCTGCACCACGGCCAGGACCCCGCTCACGGTCAGCCCGGACGACGAGGTGGCCTATCAGAGATATGACGCGCTGGGCAAGCTGAAGCTCTGGCATGTCACGGGGGCCGAGGACGGCGCCATGCTGTACATAGGCCTGAAGAGGGATTTCAGCGCGACTGAGTTCTATGACGCCTGTCTCAGCGGCTCGGTGCTGGACGGGATGAATGAGATTCCCGTCCGCGCGGGCGACAGCTTTATCATAGGTCCCGGAACCGTCCATTGCGCCGGGAAGGGCGTGAAGATTCTGGAGATAGCCGAGTCTTCGGGGCTGGATTTCCGCCTTTGCGGCTGGAACCGTTTCGGAGCCGATGCGGAGGAAAGGTCTTTTCTTGAAGAGGCCTTCGATTTCGTCAATCTGAAAAAGGAGACCCCGCGTTTCGTGCAGGGACCCAAGCTGGCCGAAGAGCCTCAGTTCGCGGCGTCGATGCTCAATCTCACGCAGGCTCTGCGCATAGACAACAGCAATCCCGGCGGCTATACGGTCTATCACTGCCTCGACGGCCGCGTCAGCGTGCAATATTCCGTGACTTCGGACGAATCGCCTGTGACTGAGAGTCTTACATTCGGAGCGGGCGAGACTGTGGTGGTCCCGGCCGATAATGAGAGTTTTCTTCTGGTGCCTGCATCGTCGTCCGCGACCCTCGTGGAGGTGGTCGCCGGCAAGCGCGAGACGCTGGACTCATATACCCGTGAATCTGTAGATACATTGAACTATGGCATCGACCGAGAGGATAGATAAATTTCTGTGGTGCATCCGCGCGTTCAAGACCAGGACGGAGGCCACTGACGCCTGCAAGGGCAATAAGGTCAAGGTGGACGGCGTTTCCGTCAAGCCTTCCAGGGAGATAAAGAGGGGAGAGGTCATCGAGATAAGGAAGGGCGCGGTGCAGTTCAAGTATAAGGTGGTGGATTTTCCTCCGGCCAGGGTCGGAGCAAAGCTGGTCTCTGACTATGCCGAGAATCTCACTCCGCAGGCTGAGCTGGACAAGCTCAACGCGCCCGTGGAGACCTTTTTTGTCAGAAGGGACCGCGGCGCCGGGCGTCCGACCAAGAAGGACAGGAGGGAGCTGGATGTGGTGTGGGACAATCTGGATTCCGTTTCGGGCGGCATTCCGGACGATGCGGATGACGCTTTCGACCTGTCTGACGACGAGGAGATGTGACAATCTGTCAGTATTGCCCATGTGGCACAGCTGTTGATTTTCTCTCAGTCGCGTCCGATTTGGTTCGGATGCATTAAATGAAAACATAAAAATTGTATACTATGATTAAACCTTTAGCAGACAGAGTCGTGATAGAGCCCAAAGAGGCTGAGACCAAGACTGCATCGGGACTTTACATCCCTGACACCGCAAAAGAGAAACCCCAGCAGGGTGTTGTCGTCGCTGCCGGACCCGGCAAGAAGGACGAGCCTATGGAAGTCAAGGTGGGTGACAAGGTGCTCTATGGCAAATATGCCGGAACTGAAATCACCGTCGAAGACAAGAAGTATCTGATTGTCCGTCAGTCGGACATTCTCGCAACCCTTTAATTATAGGAGATTGAAATTATGGCAAAGGATATAAAATTTGATGTTGACGTTCGCGCGAAGATGAAGGCCGGTGCCGATGCTCTGGCTGACGCAGTGAAGGTTACATTGGGCCCTAAGGGCAGAAATGTGGTCATCGACAAGAAGTTCGGCGCTCCCCAGGTCACCAAGGACGGCGTGACCGTCGCCAAGGAGGTCGAGCTCGGGGACCGTTTCGAGAACATGGGTGCACAGATGGTGAAGGAGGTCGCTTCTAAGACCAACGAGATTGCCGGTGACGGTACCACCACCGCTACGGTTCTCGCCCAGGCCATCATCAATGTGGGTCTTAAGAATGTCGCCGCAGGCGCCAATCCTATGGACCTGAAGAAGGGTATCGACAAGGCTGTCGACAAGGTTGTCTCTGAGCTTAAGAAGAACAGCCATGAGGTCGGCGACGACTACTCCAAGATTGAGCAGGTCGGTACGATTTCCGCCAATAACGACCCTTATATCGGAAAGCTCATCGCCGATGCCATGTCCAAGGTCAAGAAGGACGGCGTGATCACCGTCGAGGAGGCCAAGGGCACTGAGACTGAGGTGAAGGTTGTCGAGGGAATGCAGTTCGACAGGGGCTATATCTCGCCCTATTTCGTCACCAACTCCGACAAGATGGAGACTGTTCTCGACGATCCCTATGTCCTTATCACCGACAAGAAGATTTCTGCCATGGACGACCTCATGCCGGTTCTTGAGCCGGTCGTGAGGGAGGGCAAGGCTCTGCTCATCATCGCTGAGGATGTTGACGGTCAGGCTCTTACCACTCTGGTTGTGAACCGCCTGAGGGGCACCATCAAGGTTGCCGCAGTGAAGGCTCCTGGCTATGGCGACCGTCGCAAGGAGATGCTTGAGGATATCGCTATCCTGACCGGAGGCACAGTGATTTCTGAGGAGAGGGGCTATTCGCTGGCCAATGCCACTGTGGAGCTGCTCGGTAAGGCTGAGAAGATCACCATCACCAAGGAGAACACCACCATCGTGGGCGGCGCAGGCGACAAGCAGCAGATTGCCGACCGTTCCGAGGTCATCCGCAGCCAGATTGAGACTTCCACTTCCGACTATGACAAGGAGAAGCTCCGCGAGCGTCTCGGAAAGCTTGCCGGCGGTGTCGCAGTCCTCTATGTGGGCGCTACCACCGAGGTGGAGATGAAGGAGAAGAAGGACAGGGTCGAGGATGCTCTGAACGCTACGCGCGCCGCTGTCGAGGAGGGTTATCTGCCCGGAGGCGGAGTGGCATATATCCGTGCCGCCGAGTCTCTGAAGGATCTGAAGGGTGCCAATGACGATGAGAATACCGGTATCCACATCATCGCACGCGCCATCGAGGAGCCTCTGCGCCAGATTGCAGCCAATGCAGGTGTCGAGGCCAGCGTGATTATCCAGAAGATCCGCGAGGGCAAGGGTGACTTCGGCTATAATGCCGGCACCGGCGAATATGTGAACATGTTCGAGGCAGGTGTCATCGATCCTACCAAGGTGTCCAGGGTCGCTCTTGAGAATGCTGCTTCTGTGGCCGGCATGTTCCTCACCACTGAGTGCGGTATCGTGGACGTGCCCGAACCGGCTCCCGCAGCTCCTGCAATGCCTCAGGGCGGCATGATGTAGTCTGCATCTTTGATTTGACTGAGAGGACGGCCTT
>CAZIFT010000059.1:1195-9829 GCA_964538395.1 uncultured Muribaculaceae bacterium | reverse complement strand
TCCTATTTAATTTTATTATGCTTCGGCGGGATCGTCGTCGGAGCCGGCGTACTGCGAGATGTTGTCATCGGGAAGGGCCTCGCCGGAATCGGCATCGCCCTGCACATCGTCCCCCGCATCATCCCCGGCCTCAGAATCGAGCCAGCGCTCCAGATCATTGGCATCGTCGGTCTTCACCTTGATCTTCACCAGATATATGGCATCCGGAATCTCCATCGTGACCGCATAGAAACTCGTTCCGTCCGGCTTGTCATATTTCACCAGGTCGGAAAGATAGTCGCTGTAGCCCTTGGGATACTTCTCCGCAAAAGCGTCTGCAAGCTCCTTCGGCATGTTCTCATAGCTGACCACAGCCCGTTTCTTATGTACCTCTGCCATATCTCCAGTTGATTTTTTAAGATCCTGTTAAATTTTCGGACTGCAATATTAGAACAAATTTTTCAAATGCAAGTCATTTTTTGGTCTTGACCTTAAAAAAGAAAGATTTCTGCATCTTTTTCTTCTGCGGATCCCGCTCCACAAACACCGGAGTCATGTCATGAGGATTCAGCCCAGTGTAATACATCACCGACGAAGTCGTCATGGGAGTGGGCGTGAAATCCTGCACCTGGTCCATATAGAGCCCCTTCAGAGCCGGATTATGCGCCAGACAGTCCATGTCATGCATAGTGCAGCCCGGATGCGAGGATATGAAATATGGCACCAGCTCCGTCCGCCGCCCCGCGTCATATGTAATCTTGTCAAACTCGCGGCGCAGCCTCTCGAACAGCCGGAACGAAGGCTTTCCCATATAATGCAGCACCTTGTCCTCAGTGTGCTCCGGCGCCACCTTCAGGCGACCCGAAGTATGGTTCAGTATCAGCTCCTTAAGATAAGGCCGCGACGACTCGTCCACATAGCCCTTCTCGCTCAGAAACAGGTCATAGCGTATGCCGCTGCCTATATAGGCATGGCGTATGCCCCGCACCTTCGCCACCTCCGCATAGAGATGAATCAGCCGGCTGTGGTCCCGGTCCAGATTCGGGCACGGAGCCGGAAACAGACACGACTTCCTCCGGCATACGTCGCAGGCATTCAGATTCTTGCCGTGCATCCCATACATATTGGCAGTGGGCGCCCCCAGGTCCGAAATGTTGCCGGCGAAATCCGGCAGACGGTTCAGCCCCTCCACCTCCTTCAGGATAGACTTCTCCGAGCGGCTCTGGATGAACTTGCCCTGATGCGCGGCTATGGTGCAGAAATTACAGCCCCCGAAACAGCCCCTGTGCGTGTTGATCGAGAACTTGATCATGTCATAGGCCGGAATCCTCTTGCCCCTGTAGCGCGGATGCGGCAGCTTAGTGTAAGGCAGGTCCCAATAAGAATCCATCTCCTCGGTCGTCGCCGGCGGGAAAGGCGGATTCACCTGCACATAGCCGTCGCCAGCCCCCTCGATTATCGTCGAAGGGTGCATCATATTCGCATGAGTCTCAATCTGATGGAAATTCTCCGCCAGGTTCCGCTTCTCCGCCAGACACTCCTCATAGGAATGCAGCACCAGAGCGTCCTTGACATGCGGCTTGCCCTTCATATAGAAGGCAATCTGAGGTATCTTCCTCATCTCGTGAGGGTTGCGCATAGCCTCTATGCCGCGCGTCAGCTCCAGCATGGCCTTCTCCCCCATTCCGTAGCTGAGATAATCCGCCCCGCTGTCCACCAATATGGACGGGAAAAGGCGGTCCTGCCAATAGTCATAGTGCGTGAGACGCCGCAGCGACGCCTCCACGCCGCCGATTATCACCGGCACGTCGGGATAGAGCTTCTTGAGTATGCGGGTATAGACCGTCACAGCATAGTCCGGACGCTTTCCGGCCTCGCCGTTCGGGGTGTAGGCGTCGTCGCTGCGGAGCCTCTTGGCCGCCGTGTAATGGTTCACCATGGAGTCCATGGCCCCCGCGTTCACGGCAAAATAGAGCCTCGGCGCCCCCAGCTTCCTGAAATCACGCAAATCATCCTTCCAGCCGGGCTGCGGAACAATCGCCACGCGGTAGCCGAATTTCTGAAGCCACCGGGAGATCGCCGCCGTCCCGAAGGAAGGATGATCCACAAAGGCGTCGCCTGTGAAGAAGATGACATCGATATAATCCCACCCCAGGGCTTCCACCTCTTTCTTCGAGGTCGGGAACATATACGGTGCCGCTTCCATAGGACGCTACATTCTCTCGGGCAGTTCTATGCCGAGTATTCCCATAGCCTTGGTCAGAGCCTTGGCCACGCACTCCACCAGAGTGAGCCTGAATTCCAGAACCTTTCTGTCGGGCTCCTTCAGGATGGTCGTGTCGTGATAGTACTGGTTGAAATCCTTGGCCAGGTCATAGGAATAGTTGGCCAGGATGGCGGGCGACAGAGCCGCGCCGGCCTCGGCCACCTTGGACGGCAGCAGGTTCAGCAGCTTGATCAGGCGCACCTCCTTGGCGGAAGGAACCACATCGGACGTGACGCAGGCGGCTCCGTGCGCATAGCCCGACTCGTCGGCCTTGCGGATTATGGAGCGGATCCTGGCATGGGTATATTGGATGAAAGGACCGGTGTTTCCGTTGAAATCTATGGACTCCTTGGGGTTGAAGAGCATCGTCTTCTTCGGGTCCACCTTGATTATGAAGTACTTGAGAGCTCCGAGACCGATCATGTTATAGAGCCTGTCCTTCTCCTCCTCCGAGAGGTCGGCGAGCTTGCCGCTCTCCTCCGAAGTAGCCTTGGCCTCCTCATACATGCTCTGGACCAGGTCGTCGGCGTCCACCACGGTGCCTTCCCTGGACTTCATCTTGCCCTCGGGCAGCTCCACCATGCCATAGCTCAGATGATAGATCTGGCTTGCCCAGTCGAAACCGAGCTTGGCGAGGATGAGCTTGAGCACCTGGAAATGATAATCCTGCTCATTGCCCACCACATAGATCAGAGAGTCAAGCTGATACTGCGAGAACCTCCTCTCCGCGGTGCCAAGGTCCTGGGTGATATAGACCGAAGTGCCGTCGCTTCTGAGCACCAGCTTGCGGTCCAGTCCGTCGGCCGTGAGGTCGCACCACACCGAGCCGTCGGGGTCGCGGGTGAACACGCCCATGTCCAGGCCCTTCTGCACCAGCTCCTTGCCGAGCAGATAGGTGTCATGCTCATAGTCCACCTTGTCGAACGATATGCCCAGACGGGCATAGGTCTCGTCAAATCCGGCCAGAACCCAGCCGTTCATCTTTGCCCAGAGTTCCCTGACCTCCTTGTCGCCCTGCTCCCATTTCACCAGCATCTCGTGCACGGCCTTCATGCAGGGGGCTTCCTTCTTCGCCTCGTCCTCGCTCATGCCGCCGGCCACAAGTTCCTTGACCTCAGCGGTGTAGATGTTGTTGAAGGCCACATAGCAGTCGCCCACCAGATGGTCGCCCTTGATGCCCGTGGACTCCGGAGTCTTGCCTTCGCCCACCTTCAGCCAGGCATACATGGACTTGCAGATGTGCACTCCGCGGTCGTTGACTATGGTCGTCTTGATGACCTCATGGCCGTTGGCCTTCAGCAGCCTGGACACGGAGTCGCCGAGCAGGTTGTTGCGGATATGGCCCAGATGCAGGGGCTTGTTGGTGTTCGGCGAGGAGAACTCGACCATATAGCGCTTTCCCGAAGAGGGCAACTGGCCGAAGTCGTCGGCCGAAGCGATCTCCGAGAAGGTCTCGTCCCACCACACGGAGGAGAAAAGCAGGTTCAGATAGCCCTTCACGCAGCCGAAGGACGAAATTTCGGGGCAGTTGTCCACAAGCCACTTGCCTATGGCGTTGCCGGTGTTCTCCGGAGCGCTGTGGGAAATCTTCAGCAGCGGGAAGAGAACCAGGGTATAGTCTCCCTCGAACTCCTTGCGGGTCACCTGGACCTGAAGGGTTGCGGGATCGATTTCAGCATTATACAGCGCCTTTATGGCATCGGCGGCCTTTACCTGGATGAAAAGTTCAGGTGTCATTTCTGTCGGATATGTTTTCTTATGGGTATAATATTAGCCCAGATATCCCTTCAGCAGCTTGCTTCTGCTGGGGCTCTTGAGCCTTCTGATGGCTTTCTCCTTGATCTGGCGGACCCTCTCGCGGGTGAGGCCGAACCTCTCGCCGATCTCCTCCAGGGTCATCTCCTGGCAGCCTATGCCGAAGAAGGACTTGATTATCTCACGCTCGCGCGGGGCAAGGGTGGAAAGAGCCCTCTCGATCTCGGTGTTCAGCGACTCGTTCACCAGACCTCTGTCGGCGCTCGGAGAGTCGTCGTTCGGGAGCACGTCCAGCAGGCTGTTGTCCTCGCCTTCCACGAAAGGTGCGTCCACGGAGACATGCCTTCCGGAAACACGCAGAGTGTCCGAAATCTTGTCCTTGGGGACGTCGATCATCTCGGAAAGCTCCTCGTTGGAGGGCTGGCGCTCGTTCTCCTGCTCAAACTTGGAGAGAGCCTTGTTGATCTTGTTGAGGGAACCCACCTGGTTCAGCGGCAGACGCACAATCCTGGACTGCTCGGCGAGAGCCTGCAGGATGGACTGGCGGATCCACCACACGGCGTATGAAATAAACTTAAAGCCGCGGGTCTCATCAAACTTCTCCGCGGCTTTTATAAGTCCGAGATTACCTTCGTTGATGAGGTCAGGAAGGCTGAGTCCCTGGTTCTGGTACTGCTTTGCGACAGACACCACGAATCTGAGGTTTGCCTTGGTGAGCTTTTCAAGCGCGGCCTGGTCTCCGTTTCTGATTCTCTGGGCGAGCTCCACTTCTTCTTCCGGAGTCACCAGATCCTCTCTTCCTATCTCCTGGAGATACTTGTCAAGCGACGCGCTCTCACGGTTGGTAATCGATTTTGTAATCTTAAGCTGTCTCATATACTTTCAATTCCCTCCGGCTTCCCGGAGGGAACCGAAGCATTTTATTCTTTTCCGAAGCCGAAGTAGGCGGGCCTTCCGCTGGCGTCTATGCCCTCGACGAAGACTGCCCTCTTGCTCTTCTTCGCGATGTCAACCACATCCTGAGCGTCCTTCACGGGCGAGTCGTTGACAAAGCGTATGATGAAGCCCTCGGTGGCGCCTGCGTCGCGGAGCTTGCCCTGCCCCACGGACACAATCTCAACTCCCTGATGCAGACCATACTGGGCGAGCGTCTCCTTGGAGGCGGTCCTTATCTTGGCTCCGTAGAAGGCTGTAGTGCCGTCCACATCCACAGTTCCGGTCTCCTGGGCGTCGCCCTGGAAAGTGACGGAGAGAACCTTCTCCTTGCCTTCCCTTATGATCCTGAAGTCAGCCTTGTCGCCCGGGTGATAGCTGTTGACCTTCTCCTGAAGGGCGGAAGCCGAGTTGATTTCGGAAGAATCGATGGCGATCACGATGTCATCCTTCTTCATGCCGGCCTTCTCTGCGGCCGACCCGCCGAAAACTTCGTTAATATATACGCCTTTCACCGAAGAAAGTTTCAATTTTTCGGCTATCTCTTCGTTCACCGTGCCCATGGTCACGCCCAGCTTGGCCCTCTTCACGGAGCCGAAGTCGATGAGGTCGCCCACAATCTTCTTGACTATGTTCACGGGGACCGCAAACGAATATCCGGAATATGCGCCGGTCTGCGAGACTATGGCGGTGTTGATGCCCACCAGCTCGCCCCTCTTGTTCACGAGGGCTCCGCCCGAGTTGCCGGGGTTGACGGCGGCGTCGGTCTGGATGAACGACTCTATCTTGAACTCGCCGTCGGTGTTGGGCATCGAACGGCCCTTTGCGCTGACTATGCCGGCGGTGATGGTGCCTCTGAGCTGCGAGCCCAGCGGGCTGCCGATGGCAATCACCCATTCACCGAGGCGCAGCTTGTCGGAATCGCCGAACTCTATGACCGGAAGGTCGGTGGCGTCTATCTTTATCAGGGCCACGTCGGTGGCGGAATCGGTGCCGACCACGGTGGCGTCATAGGTCTGGTTGTTGTTCAGGGTCACCTTGATCTCCTTGGCGTTGGCCACCACATGGTTGTTGGTGACGATGTAGCCGTCGGAGCGGATGATGACACCCGAGCCGCTGCCCTTGGACTCACGCTGCGAAGGGGTCCTGTCGCCATAGCCGAAGAAATACTCGAAGAACGGGTCTATGGTCTGCCTCTGCTGCGAGACCACCGTCACCTCCACATAGACCACCGCGTCCACTGCGGATTCGGCGGCATAGGTGAGGTCCGGATAGTCGGTCTCGGTCAGATTGACCGTCCTGTATTGTGCTTCGCCGGCCTCGCCTGAAGCCGCTGCTGTGCGGCCAGAGCCGGATGTGCATGCGTTCAGGGCGCTGAAAGCGCTTATGGCTGTGAACCCCGCGACAGTCGCGGAGGCAAGCTTGAAAATGAATCCTTTACTCATATCTGTTCTGTTTTGTTTCTAATCCGATTAAACGGCCTCCGGGCATTCCGGACGCCGGCATGGTTCCGAGTCAAACTCCATGCCAAAAATACTCTTGTCAGTTTGGCAAGTAATTGCTATTTTTGTTTGGTTTATAAACTAACGAGCCGAAGTCCCGCAGGCGCGGGGCCGGCGCAACAGAACAATCCTTATGAAATTCGTAGTATCAAGTTCAGAACTTCTGAAGAACGTGCTGACCGCACAGAGAGCCATACCCGCCAAGACGACGGAAGCCATTTTGGAGAACTATCTTTTCACCCTGAAGGATGGAATCCTGGAGATAACCGCCTCGGACAGGGAGCTGACGATGAAAGTCGCCCTGGAGGTGACCAGCGTGGAGGAAGAGGGCAGGATGGCCGTTCCGGCAAGGCAGGTCACCGACCTTCTGAAGGAGCTCCCGGACCAGCCGCTCACCATAAGCTCGGTCAACGAGAACTCGTTCTCCTGCTCCTGGGCCAGCGGAGAGTCCATGCTCCCCTGCTACAACCCCGATGACTACCCTGTCATAAGGACGGTCGGCGAGAACGCCGCCACCGTGACGACCGACAGCGGCACCCTGGGCGACGGCATAGCCAGCACGGTCTATGCGGCCTCCGACGACGACAACCGCCCGGTCATGAACAGCATCTATTTCGACATCACCCCGGACAGCACGACCCTGGTCGCCTCGGACCTGCAGAAGCTCATCTGCTTCCGCACCGCCAAGGTGAAGACCGCCGGGGCCTGCTCCTTTATACTTAACAAGCGCCATGCGGCCGTGATCAAGTCCATCCTCCCCAAGGAGAGCACCGGAGTCACCGTCACCTTCGACGACAAGGTGGCCGTGTTCCGCACCGAGGTCGCTACCGTGACCTGCTCGCTGGTGGTGGGAAAATATCCGGACTATAATACCATAATCCCGAAAAACAACACCAATGTGCTGACCATCAACAGGATGCAGTTCCTGAACACCGTCAGGCGCATCGCAGTGTGCTCGCCGAAGGCGTCCAACTACATCAAGTTCGACATCGCCGAGGGCGGCATAGAGGTGTCGGCGCAGGACCTCGGATTCGAGATCGCCGCGCACGACAGGATTGTCTGCCAGTATGAGGGCGACCCGCTTTCCATCGGTTTCCGCTCCACTCACATAGTGGAGATTCTCGGCAACCTGAGCTGCGACGACGTGGTCATGAAGTTTGCCGACAAGAGGCGCTCCGCCCTGGTTCTGCCCGGCGAGGAGAGCGAGTCCGGCGACAAGGTGTTCGGAATCGTGATGCCTATAATGGTCAGATAATCAACCGATTGCATGAAACTGAATCTCAAGAGGCCCCTGCTTTTCTTCGACATAGAGAGCACGGGGCTCAATATTGCCACGGACGGCATCATAGAGCTGAGCTTCGTGAAGGTGATGCCTGACGGAGAGCAGAAGATCAAGACCTGGCGGGTGAAGCCCTGGGACTATGCCAACAGAAAGCAGATTCCCATAAATCCGGGCGCATCGCTGGTGAACGGCGTGCATGACGAGGACCTCGTGGACTGCCCCACCTTCATCAACATCGCCTCCGAGGTGGCCTCATGGCTCAGGGACAGCGACCTGGCGGGATACAATTCGGCCAAGTTCGACCTGCCGATGCTGGCGGAGGAGCTGGCGAGAGTGAGTCTGTATTGCGAGAACAAGCTGAAGGACAAGAATTTGCCTCAGGACAAGAGGGAGATGGCCGCGAAGCTTATGGCCGATGTGGACATAGACCTGCACAAGTGCCTGATGGTGGACGTGCAGACCATCTATCATTATATGGAGCCGCGCAACCTGAGGGCCGCCTACCGTTTCTATTGTGGCGGCAAGGACTTTGACAATGCGCACACGGCCGAGGCTGACACTGTGGCGACCTATGAGGTGCTGAAGGGGCAGCTGGACATGTATCAGACGCCGGACGAGCATCATGAGCTGGCGCTCAAGAATGATGTGGAGTTCCTGTCGGGTGTGGGCGGAAGGCCCAAGGCCGTGGACTATGCGGGCAGGATCATTGACCGGGACGGGGTGCCCACGATCAGTTTCGGCAAGTATAAGGACCGTTCGGTGAAGGAGATATTCCAGAAGGACAGGGGGTATTTCGGCTGGATTGCCGGCGGGGATTTCACTCTGGACACCAAGCGGCAGTTCAGGCGCCTTTTCGACGAGTATGCCGAGGAGGAGAAGGCTCAGCACGCCAAGCCTCTGGAGGGCAAGGACTTGTC
>CAZIFT010000059.1:0-1095 GCA_964538395.1 uncultured Muribaculaceae bacterium | reverse complement strand
TTGACTTCAATATAATAGTGGAATGAGTCGCGGCGGCCGGAAAAGATTCCGACCAGATCCTCCAGCACCAGGTCCGGCCTGGCGGCGCCGCTTTCCCAAAAGTCATTGCCCCCTTTCGCATTGGTCCTGAGCGTGTTATTGAATATCAGCCCTATGCCGAACTTCTCAAACAGCGGATTCACCGAAGCCAGCTGACTGCGGGTCGCACACCAGCCCGGATTCAGCCACACATCCGAACCGGAAGCCAGCGCATAGGCCTGCTCTATGGAAATCACCGACGACTCTCGCGACCCCTCCGCAGCCCCGCTCACTTCCCCGCCGGCGTCCCTCACCAGCCGCGACATATAATTCTCGCTGCCCGGAATGAACCACTGCCCGCCATACGGGATATTGAACAGCACCTTCTTCCGCGCCGTCGTGTCGGCCGACGCCTTTATGCGCATATAATTGTCCCTCACCGAATTATACGCCGAATCCGCCTCATGCATATGCCCGGTCAGCGCCCCGAAAAGCCGGATGTAGCCGGCCCTCGCGAGCGGATGGCTCTCCAGATGGTCGCTCACCATTATCACCCTCACCCCCAGCGACTTCAGCTTGGACACATAAAGCGGCTCGGCAAATGACACCGAATAGGCGGCGACACAGTCCGGCTTCATGGCCAGAATCCTCTCATAGTCCAGCTCGGCGTCATACCCCACATCTGCGACGTCGTTCCGCGCAAGCAGCTCCGGCGAGCTCACATAGTCCAGCCCCGAAACTCCGCATATCGCCGAATCCGCCCCCGCCGCATCCAGATAAGCAACGTAAGACGTTGACATACAGACGATTTTCCGCATAGGCGCAGAAACGTCTATGGTGTCGGCCGGGCCGCCATAGGGCGACAGCAGGACCACATGGGACGAGTCCGGAATCGTGAAGAATTCCGGCGCGTCGGACACCGCCTCGGGCGACGCAGCTCCGGGATTGCGGCCGCAGGAGACGGCCAGAATCAGGAGAATTGATAAAATATAGCGCATACGCGGGCAAAAATAGGGGTTTTATTGATACCTTTGACGTCGGATTTCACAAACCGGTCCCGATGGCCGTGTGCGATAA
>CAZIFT010000058.1:0-9849 GCA_964538395.1 uncultured Muribaculaceae bacterium | reverse complement strand
CGTTCGGGGTCCCGGCCGAAGACGATGATCCTGATTTTCTCGAGATTTTAAGAAAGCTCGTCGATGACCGGGAAGTTCCTCCGGCGCAAGATTAGATTATTCGATTGTGAGGCCGTCGTAGGCGGGGCGGACGGAGGAGCGGATATGGCGCTCCGCGCACAACCTTTCGAGCTCCAGGCAAAACTCCCGGTGGACAGGGAAAGTGTGGCTCAGATGAGTCAGCCACGTGTGGCGCGCCCCGATCCTGTCGGCAATCTCCAGCGCCTCGTCCAGCGAAAAATGCGAATGATGCTTCCGGTAGCCCACAGTGTTCAGAGTCACATGGTCCAGCCCCTCCAGCTTGCGGAACTCCCCCTCCGGGAGGCTGCTCATGTCGGTGATATAGGCTATGTTGCCGAAACGGTAGCCGAGCACCGGCATCCTGTCATGATAGCCCCTTATCGGAATTATCTCCACCCCGTCGCCGGCCCTGCCACGGCATAGGCCCGAAAAAGACGGGTCGTCAGCCCTCTCGCCCTCGTCCAGCGGATTGCCGGTGGGCACCAGAGTTCCGTCCGCCATCCTGTAGCGGTAGCCCAGGTCCCGGACCCATGTCAGCTCCTTGTCCAGAGTGTCCGGCCGCACGATAAAAGGCTGCTCGTCGATCAGATGCACATGCCACTCCGGAGCCCCCGGATACTTGTCCTCCGAGAACGCATAGTCATACTCCTCCTTCAGCGTGTCCAGCACCATCCTTTCGCAATAAATCTCCACCACCCGGCGGTCGATATAATTCAGCGCGCGCACATCGTCCAGCCCGCCAGTGTGGTCCTTGTGATTGTGAGTCAGCAATATGGCATCCAGATGCCCGACCCCGGCACGCAACATCTGCGACCTGAAGTCCGGCCCCGCGTCGATGAGTATGGTGAGCCCCATATATTCCACCAGGGCCGCCGAGCGGAACCTCTTGTCCATAGGGTCCGCGCTCATGCATTTCTCGCATCTGCAGCCTATTATGGGGACGCCCTGCGAAGTGCCGGTCCCCAGAAATGTCAGTCTGGCCTTTTCCATAAGCTTATATCACAATCTCCTCTATCGTGCCTGTCAGCCCGGCTTCATAGGGCCTGCGGACCCTGATGTAATTCTCTGTGTATCCGGCCATCATTCCGTCCTTTTCCTTCCCCTCCCACAGCACCTTCGACTTCAGCCCGCGGTTCTCCCCGGTGAAGGCCGCGTTCAGCTTCGAACACAGCTCCTCCAGCGCGGCGACCCTCTCCGTCTTCGTCCTGTCGCACACCTGCCCGGGCATGGAAAACGCCCTGGTTCCCGGACGCGGCGAGTAAGGAAAAATGTGGATGAACGCCGGCCTTATCCTTTCCTCAAGGAACGCGCGGGTCTGTTCAAACAGCTCCTCCGTCTCGCCCGGCAGCCCTACAATCACGTCTATGCCGAAAAACACCTTCTGCCTGCCCGGAGCCTCCATCGCCGAGCGGATATGCTCCACCCTTTCCGCAAAAAGCGCCGTGTCATAGCGCCTGCCCATGCTCTTCAGCAGGGCGTCGCTTCCGGTCTGCAGCGGAATATGGAAATGCGGCAGAAATTTCGTGCCGGAGGCTATCCAGTCTATGATGCTGTCGCTCAGCAGATTCGGCTCTATGGACGAGATTCTGTAGCGCTCTATGCCGTCCACCTCGTTGAGGGCCTTCAGCAGGTCCAGGAAACTCTCCCCGGTGGTCTTGCCGAAATCTCCCGTGTTCACTCCCGTCAGCACAATCTCTTTGATGCCCGACGCGGCGATCTCCCGCGCCTGGGCCACAGCCTCGGCTATGGAAATGTTGCGGCTTTCGCCCCTGGCGAAGGGCACCGTGCAATATGCGCAGAAATTGTTGCAGCCGTCCTGCACCTTCAGGAACGAGCGCGTCCTCTCTCCGGAGGAATATGCCGCCATTATGGTGGAGGAAATGTCGCGGTATTCCTGCACGGCGCTCAGCTCCTTGTAGGAAGTGTCCGTGTGCACCTCGGCGCCCGCGAGCATCCTCAGGGTCTCCGGCACCACGCGCGCCTTCTCCTTGGCCCCGAACACCAGCGCCACCCCCTCGATGGCCGCTATTTCGTCTCGCTTCAGCTCCGCATAGCACCCGGTCACCACTATCGCCGCGCCGGGCGACACCCTGTGGCACTTGCGGATTATGTTCCGGCACTTGTTGTCGGAATGGGCGGTGACGCTGCAGGTGTTCACCAGATACACGTCGGCCCTGTCGCTCCACGGGACGGTCTCCAGGCCGGCGGCGGCGAAACCGCGCTCATATGTGGATGTCTCGGCATAGTTCAGCTTGCAGCCGAGGGTGAGGTATGCTATCTTCATCTCTTCTTTCCTTTGTCTCCCGCGGGAGCCTTCTTCCCCGGGGCCAGAATCAGGAACACGCAGGGTCTTTTCCCCAGCACCGGCACCGACTTCTTCCACTGCGCCACGGAGGCGGTCCTGATGAAGGCGTCGTCCATGGTGATGTCCGCGGCCATGCAGAGCATGGTGGACGGAGCGCAGGCCGCCAGCAGGTCGGCCAGCATGGAGTCGTTGCGATAGGGCGTCTCTATGAATATCTGGGTCTGGTTCAGCTTCTCCGACCTGGACTCCAGCTCCCTCAGCGCCCTTTTCCTCTCGTCGCTCTCCCGGGGGAGATAGCCGTTGAAGGCGAAAGACTGCCCGTTGAGCCCCGACGACATCAGCGCCATCATCAGCGACGAAGGCCCCGTGAGAGGCACCACTTCAATCCCTTTCCTGTGGCACAGGGCCACCAGCAGCGCGCCCGGGTCGGCCACAGCGGGAAGGCCCGCCTCCGAGAGCAGGCCCACATCGGTCCCGTCCTCGAAAAGAGCCGCGAGGCTCTCCACGTCCTTCGCGTCGGTGTGCTCGTTCAACTCCCTGAATTCCAGCGAGTCTATGTGTCCTTTCAGGCCGACCGCGGACAGAAACCTGCGCGCCGTCCTTGTCTCCTCCACCACGAAGCGGCTCAGAGTCCTGACTCTGTCGAGCACAGGGGCCGGGAGCACTTCCTCCGGGGCATATTCCCCCAGCGGGGTGGGAATCAGATATAATTTTCCGTAACTCATTCCTTGATTTCGATTACTTTCCTGTCGGTGTCCATCAGCGTCTTGAGCCGCTCGGCCTCCCGTTCCTTCCTCTGCCTTCTGCTGCTGAAGAGGTCCCGGAAGAACTCCTTCACCGAGTCGAATTCCTTCTGGTAGGCGAGACCTATTCCGTTGCGCTGGCTGTTGTCCAGGAAGTTGGAATACTGGTCGGCCGAATGGGAAAACAGCGTCACCCTCAGCGAGCCGGACTGGTCCATCTTCACCTCTATGTCCAGGTCTCCCACCAGGTCCTCCTCTCCCGTGGTCGTGGCGCTGTACATGCTGTTGCCCAGGGTCCCGTTCACGATCACCCTGTTGTTGAACAGCTGGGTGCTTATGGCCACGTCATACACGCTCTGTCCGCTGGTGGTGGACTGAAAGTCCAGCCCCAGGTCCACGGGGATGTCCAGCTTCTGGAGTATGCTGTTCAGCTGCGAGGCCATGATCTCGGCCACGGTGGTGTTCAGGGTGTTGGAGTTGTTCACTATGCCCGAGTTGTCGCTCGGAAGGAAGCTTCCCGACACCAGCAGGCTGATGAACTGTTTCTGGACCTTGTCGTCGGTGTTCAGCGCATTCTGCACGCTGATCTGGGTCTCCGGGTCCAGGTTGGGAACATTGACTCCCAGCTCTATGCGCGGGGCCCTGAGCTTGTCGGAGATGTCGATCTCGCATTCGACCGTCCTTCTGGCCGTGGAGGAGTTGTCGTTGATCAGGGTGCCCACGAAGGTCTTCGTGCTATAGACGGCCTTGATGTCGAGGTCGCTGTCCATTATGTCGCCGCTGAACCGGACGGAACTGCCGTCGCTGATCCGGAAGTCCTTCTTGGCTATGCCCATCACGTCCAGATGGTAATTTCCTTCGGTCAGGGTGTATCCGCCCTTCAGTGTGAAGCCTCCGTTCTGCGGGTTCACCTCCACCTCTATGTCGCCGTTGCCCCTGCCTGTCAGCACGTTGCCGGAGGCCTTGTCGAGCTCCACGAAGGCTTCGGTCGCGGGGTTGGCCTCCACCTTGAGGCGTATGCCCAGGCTCGAGGACTTCTTGGGCGCGGTGTACCGTCCCATAAGGATCTCATAGGTGTCTATTTTCTTCTTCGACTCCGGTTCTGTGAAGACCAGCAGGTCGGACACCTTTCCGGCCGAGGCGGAAGTCATGGGGATATGGAACTCGCCGCGCTTCTCGGTCACGGCGGTCGCGTCCAGCATGAGCGAGTTAAGGGGCCCGGTGACAGAGAGCTTTCCGCTGGCGAAGACCTTGCCGTAGAAGGCTGAGCCGGGAGTCTCTGGAGTGTCCAGCACGCGCATCCTGGAGAAGTCTATGTCGGTGGCCAGGGTCATGTCCCTGAACCTGTTCCACAGCAGGCCGCCGTTGACGGAACCGCTTTCCCCGTCGCTGTCGCGGACTGCGAGACTGTCGAAATGGATGCCGCCGTTGTCTATGCGCAGAGGGCCGGAGACGCTGTAGGGAACGCCGGTGAAGTCCACGCGCACGGAGGCGTCGTCGATCCGGAGATCTTCGCTTTCGATGTCCGGGGCGTCCAGGCTTCCGGATATGCCGACCCTGCCGCGCAGCTTGCCGCTGAATTCGCTGAACAGGCCCTTGAACAGGCCTTTCGCATAGCCCAGCTCAAAGTCGGACAGGCCCACTGCGCCGTCAAGCCTTTTGCCGGTGGGCGAGAAGAAGGCCTTTGCGGCTATGTTGCTCTTTCCGTCCATGACGTTCTTCAGCGATATGTCAAAGCCTTTCAGCTCCTTGTTCCATTTGCTTCCGAGCAGGAAGGTGCCGGCCCCGTGGCCGGAGATCACGGTGGAGTCCACCTTCATGTCCATAAGCATTCCCAGCCCGCCGCGGACCGGCGAATTCAGCACCGCGCTTCCGGAGGCCAGGCCGCCGAGAGTCAGCTTGCCGCCCAGATGGGGGTTGGCCGCCGATATGTCGAAGTTGTTGAGTTTCAGGATGAGAGAGTCCTTGAGGGCGGGGGAGTAGCCTCCGTCTATGTTCAGCGAGTGTTCTCCGCTCCGGAGCTCGAATCCGTCCACTTTGACCCTGCCTCCGGCGAGTTTCACCGAGGCGGGGGACAGCTTCCACGGCACTGAGTCCAGGCATAGCTCCGAAGGCCTGATTCCGGCTGTCACTTCGAGCGAGTCGCCTCCGTTTCTGGCGAATCCGCAGTCCAGCATTATGTCGCCGCTGTTGGCCAGCTCGGAGTCGTTGTCGAAGGTGAACCGCAGGCCGGCCGTGTCGTCATGGGCCGTGATTCTGAAGAGGTTGTCCTTGGTGAGGATGGGGGAGACGGAAAGCGAGCCGGCCTCCACGGTGGCGGACAGAAGGCTGTCGCGGTTGTCCATGGTTATCCTCACGTCCTTCAGATATTTGTTCTTGTAGGCCAGCCGTCCGGAGAGGATTTCCGCATCGACGGTGCCGTCATGGTCCATCGAGAGGTTCAGCGTAGTGCTGTCGGCCGCATAGAGCCCGGGCACGACGAATGAAAGCACGTCTATGGAGTCGAACAGCTTGAGTCTGAGGTCATAGGTGTTGCGCAGGGTGTCGCCGCCGGCCGGTCCGAATATGGCGGGAAGCTCCCGTTTCAGGCTTGCGGCGGCCAGGTCGCGGGCGAAGTCGGCGGGGGTGCCGGTCCCGTAGAAGAGGCCTTCGAGGAAGGCGGAGTTCAGGCTTATGGAATTGCTGCCCGGCTCCATTCTGGCCACGGCCAGGAGGTCTCCGGCCTTGTGTATGCCGTGGTCGTCCTGCAGGATTATGTTGCCTATCTGCAGCTCGCCGCCGAGCCCGCCGTCCCTGTGCTCGTTGACGAAGCCTTCGGCGTCCATGCTGACCGATGCGCGGCCTTCTTTGTGCAGGTTGAAATTGGTCTTTTCGAGGTCGGCCCTGGCGAGGCTCAGGCTGAACTGCAGGAGCCCGTCTTCGGCTGCCGTGGCCTTTGCGCGCCTTGCCTCGGCGCGGAAGTTGAGGCAGGGGTCGTTGCTCACGACTCTTCCCTCGAAGCTGCCGTTTTTATAGCGTCCGGCGCCGGAAATGCCCCGGTAGGTATATCCGCGGGCGGTGAGGCGGTCTATGACAAGGGTGTCCAGGGTCAGGGACGGGCCTCCCTTTTCAAGGGTTGCCGCCAGATTGGCCATAAGCGAGCATGGACCCAGCTCCCTGCTTCCCGTCACCGCTCCCAGATCGAGGCTCTCGGTGGCCAGATTGCCGGATATCATTATCGGCCGCTGGCTGTCTATGGTGTTTCTGAGCTCCATGTCGGCCTTGAAGGAGCCTATGTCCGATTTTCCGTCGGCCTGGACGGCCAGGCGGTTGAGCGGGCCTTTGGCCGTGGCGTCCAGCAGGAATCTCTGCCCGGGCGCAAGGCCGGAAAGGTCCAGCGTCGCCGCGGGGGCGAATCCCCTTATGAGTCCGGCCATTTCGTCGAGGGTGAAGTCGGCGCCGGATATCTTGGCGTCCAGGATCATGCCCTGGGAGGAGGGGAGGCCGGTGAGCCTGCCGTTCACGGTGGCGGACACTCCGCCGGGGCTCTCCCTGAAGAACAGGTCGCGCACCCTGAAGTCGCATACATATCCGCTGAAGGCCCCGTCCACGGCGGCCGTGAAATCCATTTTGCCGACTGCGCCGGCGAAGTAGCCTATGGTCCTGGAGTCCACGAGGCAGCCGTCCATCTCTCCGTCCAGCTTCACTTCTTCCAGGAAGCGGTTGAACGAGGCCAGTCCGTCTTCATAGGACAGCCGGATTTTTCCGAGACGTATGTCTGAATATCTGTCCCTGATCTCCATGTTCTCCACTTCCGTGAAGCCTTCCCCGATTTCCGCGGAGCCGGAGATGTTGGCCATCTCCAGGCCGCTTTTTTCCGTGAAGGCGAGTCTCCTGAGGGTTCCGGAAATTTCTTTGCCCTTCATTCTGAGCCTGCGTCCGTCGAGGGATATGTTGCTGACATCCAGGTCGTCCCATGCTATGGTGCCTTCTCTGTCGCTGCGGAGCGGGTCGGCGAGGCTCCTGTAGTTTTTCATGCGGAAGGCGAAGTTCTCGATTTCGAGCGAGCCTATCTGCAGGTCGGGGAACACGAGTCCCTTTTTTTCTTTGGGCTTCGGCTCTATGGGCGAGAAGACTCTGGATATGTTGGAAATTCCCTTCTCGCCGTCTTCTCCGGAGGGCTCGGAGGTGAGCGCGAAGAAGCCGTCGCTGATTCTTATCTCTCTGATTCTGATGCCTTTGCCGCTAAGAAGTGCCTTGGGGGAGAAGAGTGCGGTCACATGGCCGGCCTTGAGGACGGTGTCTTCGGGGGCCATCCCGTCGGGGGTCCATGCGGCGGGGTCCAGGACGGCGACTCCGCTCACCGACACTCCCTCGAAGGGGCTGACATGCACCGCGCCTAGGCTTATCTCGCCTCTTATCTTTCCGTTGACCATGCCCATGACCTTGCGGGCGAGCGCGGTCTGGACGGCCGGCAGCTGGGCGGCGATGGCGGAGCCGAAGAGCAGCAGGAAGACGGAGCCCAGAACGAGGACGGTTATTTTCAGGATTTTGCGGAATTTCACAATGTCTGTCGCCGAATTATCCAAATTCTCACAAAAATACGAAATTTTCAGCTGAAGTGTCCGCCCTCCGCAGCCCCTTCGGCAAGGCTCAGCGTCTGGCTGTCTGCTCCGGGGCCGCTCGTTATGGTATATCCGGACCACGTTGCGGTGTTGATTAAAAAATCTTATCTTTGCGAAAATATTCGGAATATAATTTCCGAAATTTTTCGTTCCGAAATTTTTCGGAAATAGACGGCTTCGAACTTGAAGACCCGTTCTTCCGCAGGTGGATTATCTCGCAGATGCAGGCTCAGCCCCGGTGAATCCGCAAAGTTAGGCGGCCGAAGGTGCTATTCCATAGGCCTGAGGACTATGGTCGGTGGGGCGTCAGTCCTCAATCAGGCTGCCGGAATCCAGCTCGGGCTGGATGAAATGTTTCCGGGCATAGGCCCAGAGCGCTTCGGAGCCTTCCGCGCTTTTTTCGTTGCGCTTCAGCACTTCGGACAGCCTGCGGCCGCCTTCCTTCCATGCTTTGCCGCGAGTGGCGCTCTGAAGCAGCAGGGGCTGGATGTTGTCCATGGTGTGGGCGAACTTCGATTCCGGAGTCTCCGCGGCCTCGAACTCGTCCCACAGGCCTCTGAACTTCTTCCCGAGGTCCTCCGGCAGCTGGGCATAAAGCCTGTCGGCGGCTGCCAGTTCGCGTGCCCTCTGGCTCTTCTTCCCTTCTTCGTCATATGCGAAGGTGTCGCCGGCATAGATTTCCACGAGGTCGTGGATGAGGAGTATGCTCACCACCTTCAGCACATCGACTTTTTCGTTTGCATATTCCGAAAGCAGGAGGGTCATCACGGCCATATGCCAGGCGTGCTCGGCGTCGTTCTCAAGGCGGACCCCGTCGGTGAGGTAGGTGCGCCGCTGGACAAACTTCTCTTTGTCAATCAACTTGCAGAATTCCACGATCTGCGAAAGTCTTGTTTCATCCGTTTCCATAGTCAGTTTCAAATACCCGGCGAAGATAGGCCTTTTTCATCACATTCCGTCATGCCCGCCCCATCGGCAAATGGCTTTGCGCGCCACTCTTCACAATATTCCGCCCCGGCTCAACGGAGGGCAATCATGTCCAGCACCGACTGAATTTTCTCTTTCACATCCTGGTCCACCGAATAATTGTCGCACCAGAAACCGAACCTCGCCACGGCGTCGAGAACCCTCCCGATCTTCTCATGCGGACGCTCCACGAAATCTTCGGCGAAGTCAATGAAATCCGCGACCGTGAGATTCGACTTTTTACCCATAACTCCCATGGAATGGATATGGGCGGAACTGTTCTCCCATATGTTTGCCGAAAACATCACGTCATAGGCCGGAGACAGCCTCCATATTCCGGACCTGTCCATGATGAAGGAAATGTTCTTGCTGTGGTCGTCCGATATGCCGGCGGCAAAATTGAACACCATGCGGATAAATATCTGGTCCCTGTCCTCCTGCGGAAGGTTCAGCCTGTCCGCCAGCCAGCACAGCTTCACATAGTCCGAAGCCCCCGGCATGAGCGCGGCAAGGGTCTGGGTCAGTAGCTTTTCACCGTTCCGGCGGTCAAACCGCTCAGTCATGAAGTGGCTGGTTCCATCTATATTCTTGAGGAAACATGGCGTCATCGTTATTCCCGCCTCCTTTGCCATCTCGTGGTAGATCATTTCCACTTCGGAGGTGGGAGCGCCGGCGTCTTCTTTGAACTTTATGATGTAATGCCGGAAGTCTTCGGGAAGGCTCACCTGTCCGGAACGGAACTCGCCGGTCCGCTGGTTATATGCCACCACGGCCTTGGGTCGCATCCCGCCGGCGGAGGTCCCCAGATAGATGAGCTTTTTCATCGTGAGACCGTCGCTTTCAGATACCGAAGCCGACTCGCGGTCGCGATATATGCGTGATGCGAGATCCGCAAGGGACGAAATGTCCAGCGAGGCGTCATCGGCAGCGTCCTCGCTGCATTCCGGGACAAACTCAAACGCACCCATGGCCCTCTTGCCGATATAGGAAAGCTTCAGCAGCGGAGTGGCGTCCATCGCCGACACGCCATTGTCCGACAGCCATTTGTCGAACAGGGTGGAACCCCATCTGTCAGGGAGCGCGTCTGCAAGAAATTCAGGCAGCCCCTGATACAGCTCCCCGGGATTTCCATAGAACGAAGACAGAGCGCTTGCCTTCTTATGCGTCAGCG
>CAZIFT010000057.1:0-10920 GCA_964538395.1 uncultured Muribaculaceae bacterium | reverse complement strand
GGATAGGTCTTGGAGTCCTTGAGGAGGATGTTGTAGCGGGGCTTGTACTGCTTGATGAGATTGTTCTCCAGCAGCAGCGCGTCGGCCTCGGAAGAAACCACGCTGTACTGGGCGTCGGCAATCTTCGAGACCAGGATCCTGGTCTTGCGGGTCAGACGCTCTGGCGCGACAAAGTACTGGGCCACACGCTTGTGCAGGTCCTTGGCCTTGCCCACATATATCACATTCCCCTCGGAGTCATAGTATCTGTAGACTCCGGGGGAATGCGGAAAAAGTTCTATCTTTTCTCTTACGGTCAACTCGGCCGGCTTACTTTACATACTCGGAAACGGCCTGTCCGATGGCCTCGCCGCGGAGATTGCGCTTGAGGATGGTGCCGTCGGGACCGACGAGGATGATGTGGGGAATGCCCTGGATGCCGTAGATGTCAGTGGCGATCTTCTGAGTGTTGATCATATGGTTCCAGGGAATCTGATAGGCAGCGGCGGTGTCCAGGGAAGCCTGGGGCTCGTCCCACACGGCCACGCTCAGAATGTCGAAATTGTCGCCGTGATATTTGGCATAGACCTCCTTGATGTTGGGGATCTCGGCCTTGCAGGGACCGCACCAGCTGGCCCAGAAGTCCACGAGCATATATTTGCCCTTGCCCACATAGTCCGAGAACTTCTCGACCTTGCCGGGCTCTGTCTCGACCTCGAAGTCGGTGAACATCTTGCCTTCGGCGGTGTTGGCCTGAGCCTTGGCGGCGCCGGCCACGGACACTATGAACTCATCCTGCTGCAGCTCGGGAGAAAGCGACTCCAGAAGAGAGGACAGGGTCTCGGCATCCAGCTCGTAATAGACATTGCTGATGGCCACCACTGCGGTGTAGTTGTCGCTGTTGGCGCGGATGACATCGGTGCTCTCGGAGACGAAGGCGTCCTTGGCGGTGTTGTAGTACTCCTCGGAGAGGCTGTCCTTCTGCTCCTGAGAGAGCGAAGCGTCGGCGGAGTACTCGGCCACCTTGGCCTCGACATCCTGCATGAAGTCACGGGATCTCAGCTGATAGGCGGAATAGGCGGCGCAGGCTCCGTCTTTGTCGGAAGACTCGGCGATGGGCACATCGGCGGTGAAGTCAACGGACACGGTGCTGCCGTCGGAAATGAAGGCTACGGCCGCGCCGTCCTTTGTCTGGACATAGGAAGAAGCCACAAGATTGACAGGGAGGCTGACCTCAAAAGAGCTGCCCGACACCGTGAGGACGGTGTCCATGTCGGCGACCTTCACCATCACGGTTCCGTCATAGTCCGGGGAAAGAGTTCCCTTGAGAGTGGTCTCGTGTCCATTGCCTGAGCAGGACACGGCGGCTGCCAGTGCGAGGACTGCCGCCAGATAATTCAGTTTCATATGAATATGGTTGGTTATTGTACTGTTCTGGAATAAAATAGCCTGCCGCGAACAAAATCCCGGCAGGCCATAAATATAAGAATTTTTTGATTACTCAGCCTTGTCAGCAGAAGGTCTGCGCTCGCGGCGTCCACCCCTGCGTCCGCCACGGTCGTTTCCGCGGCCGCTGCGCTGCTGTCCGGGAGCGGCTGCAGCAGCCACACCGGCATTGGGGGAAAGATCCTTCTTGCCATAGACCTCACCGTTGCAGATCCAGACTTTGATTCCGAGGCAGCCGACCTTGGTGTTGGCCACTGCGAGAGCGTAGTCGATGTCTGCGCGGAAAGTGTGGAGAGGAGTACGTCCTTCCTTGATCATCTCGGAACGTGCGATTTCGGCGCCTCCGATACGACCGCTGACCTGAACCTTGATACCCTCGGCACCGACTCTCATTGCGGTGGCGATGGCCATCTTGATGGCTCTTCTGTAGGACACGCGGCCCTCGATCTGACGGGCGATGGAATCAGCCACGATGCGGGCGTCAACCTCGGGTTTCCTCACCTCGAAGATGTTGATCTGGACATCCTTCTTGGTGACCTTCTTCAGCTCATCCCTAAGCTTGTCCACTTCCTGTCCGCCCTTGCCGATGATGACACCGGGCCTTGCGGCCTGAATCGTCACGGTGATGAGTTTGAGGTTCCTCTCGATCACGATCTTGGAAAGGCTTGCCTTGGCGAGACGGGTCTCGAGATATTTGCGGATCTTGTAGTCCTCCGCGATTTTCTCAGCATAGTTGCCGCCGACCCAGTTGGAGTCCCAGCCACGTGTGATGCCGATTCTGTTGCTTATTGGATTTGTTTTCTGTCCCATAATTATGCCTCCACTGTTGCTGGTTTCTTGACGTCAAGAATAACGGTGACATGATTAGAACGCTTGCGGATACGTCCGGCTCTTCCCTGAGGGCAGGGGCGGATTCTCTTGATGGTGCGGCCTTCGTCCACCATGATCGTCTTCACATATACGTTGCCGTTGTCAAGCTCTTTGGCGCTTTCCGGATTCTTTGCCTCCCAGTTGGCGATTGCGCTGCGCAGGAGTTTCTCCAGACGCACCGAAGGAGCCTTCTTGGAAAATTTGAGAAGATCCAGCGCGCGGTTGACCTCCACACCTCTGACCGTGTCCACGACCAGACGCATCTTGCGGGGGGATGTGGGAACGTCATTCAGTTTGGCGATGGCGGTAGCCTTCTTGGCTTCCTTGAAGCCTTCGGCCATAAGTCTTTTACGCTTTCCCATGATTTTTACTTCTTATTGTTACCTGAATGACCTCTGAATGTGCGGGTAGGGGCGAACTCGCCCAGCTTGTGACCGACCATGTTCTCAGTTACATACACCGGAATAAACTTGTTTCCGTTATGGACTGCGATCGTATGGCCGACGAAGTCAGGAGAGATCATGCTGGCGCGTGACCATGTCTTGACCACTTCCTTCTTCTTGCTACCATCATTCATAGCAAGAATTCTTTTCTCCAGTGCTTCCTGGATATAGGGACCTTTTCTTAATGAACGACTCATA
Source organism: uncultured Muribaculaceae bacterium (assembly GCA_964538395.1). Classification (GTDB taxonomy): domain Bacteria; phylum Bacteroidota; class Bacteroidia; order Bacteroidales; family UBA932; genus Cryptobacteroides. The sequence goes on along the minus strand of CAZIFT010000057.1, from coordinate 7,984 downwards.
AATCTCTAAAGTTTTATTCCGTTATTTCTTTCTTCTTTCAATGATGAACCTATTTGAAACAGCCTTAGGATTACGTGTCTTGTAGCCCTTTGCAGGAAGTCCCTTGCGTGAACGGGGATGTCCTCCGGAAGCGCGGCCTTCACCACCTCCCATCGGGTGATCGACAGGGTTCATGACGACACCTCTGTTGTGAGGACGACGGCCGAGCCAGCGGCTGCGGCCAGCCTTTCCATAGGATTCCAAATTGTGTTCAGGATTGGAAACCGTGCCCACGGTTGCGCGGCAGGAGACAAGGACCATTCTGGTCTCGCCCGAAGGCAGACGGAGAACGGCGTAGTTTCCTTCACGTGCGGCGAGCTGTGCGAATGCACCGGCGGAACGTGCCATTGCGGCACCCTGGCCGGGACGGAGCTCGATGTTGTGGACGAGAGTACCTACCGGAATTTCACTGAGAGGAAGAGCGTTGCCGGGTTCGGGTGCCACACCGGAGCCCGATGCGATGACCTGACCGACTTTCAGTCCGTTGGGAGCGATTATGTATCTCTTCTCTCCGTCTTCATATTCCACAAGCGCGATGCGTGCGCTGCGGTTCGGATCGTATTCTATTGTGAGAACCTTCGCGGTGCAGGAGTCCTTGTCGCGGAGGAAATCGATGATACGGTACATTTTCTTGTGCCCGCCGCCGATGTAACGCATGGTCATGTGACCCTTGTTGTTACGTCCGCCGGTGCTCTTGAGGGGCTCAAGCAAAGCCTTGTAGGGCTTCTTGCAGGTGATGTCGTCAAAAGCGCTGATCACCTTGTTTCTCTGACCAGGAGTAACTGGTTTGAATTTTCTGACTGCCATTGCCTGATTCCTCCTTAAATGTTACTGTAAAAATCGATCTTGTCGCCTTCGGCGAGGGTGACATATGCCTTCTTGAAGTGGTTCATACGTCCCCTGAGCAGGCCGGCCTTGGTGTAGCGGGCCTTTTTCTTACCGTGGTAGTTGAGCGTGTTCACGTCCTGGACGGTCACGTTGTACATCTGCTCCACGGCGGCTTTTATCTGAAGCTTGTTGGCGTCACGGTCGACTATGAAACCATAGCGGTTGAGCTTCTCTCCGAGACCTGTAAGCTTCTCTGTTACTATTGGCTTGATTAAAATTCCCATCTCTCAGACTTTTTAGCGGTTGGCTCTGGAAGCGAGGATATCCTGGACGCCGTCCACGAGGACCATGACATTGGAGTTCATGATGGCGTAGGTGTTGATTTCGTCAACGGAGATAACCTTTACTTCCGGGAGATTGCGTGATGAAAGGTAAATGTTCTCGGAATTCTGGGGAAGGACGAAGAGGACCTTCTTGTCGGCAGCCTTGAGGGCGCTGAGGATTCCGGCGAACTCTTTGGTCTTGGGAGCTTCGATAGCGAAAGGCTCCACGACCGTGATTGCACCGGCCTGGGCCTTCATGGAAAGCGCAGAGACACGGGCAAGAGTTTTCACCTTCTTGTTGAGCTTGAAGCTATAGTCGCGCGGCTTGGGACCGTGGATGGTGCCACCGCCGATGAATGTACCGGACTTGCGGCTTCCGTGACGTGCACCGCCGCCGCCTTTCTGACGGCCGAGCTTCTTGGTGCTGAAGGAGACTTCGCTTCTGTCCTTGGTCTTGGCTGTTCCCTGACGCTTGTTGGCAAGGTACTGGACCACATCAAGATAGATTGCGTGATCGTTGGGCTCTGCGCCGAACACCTTGTCGTCGAGGACGACGGTCTTTCCGGACTCGGTGCCGTCAATTTTCAATACTTTCAGTTCCATAGTACTAAGCCTCCAAAATCAGATAAGAACCTTTAGCTCCGGGAACGGAGCCCTTTACAACAACGAGATTGTTCTCGGGAATCACCTTGATCACTGCAAGGTTGAACACCTTGACCCTGTCGCAGCCCATGTGACCTGCCATGCGCATTCCGGGGAACACGCGGGAAGGCCAGGAGCAAGCGCCCATGGAACCGGGGTGACGCAGACGGTTATGCTGACCGTGTGTCTGTCCGCCGACTCCCTGGAAGTGGTGACGGTGCACGACTCCCTGGAATCCCTTACCTTTAGAAGTACCGACAACGTCGATGAACTTGCCCTCCGAAATCACATCGGAGAGAGCGACGGTGTCTCCAAGTTTCAGCTCACTTGCAAAGTCCGAGGGGAACTCGACGAGCTTGCGGTGAGGAGTGGTTCCTGCCTTTTTGAAATGCCCTAACATAGGGGCGCTGGCATGTTTCTCAGTAGTTTCGTCATAGGCAAGCTGCACGGCGGCATAACCATCTTTCTCTACCGTACGCACCTGCGTGACAACACATGGACCAGCCTCAATGACAGTGCATGGAATATTTTTTCCATCAGCACCGAAAACGGAAGTCATTCCGATTTTCTTTCCAATTAATCCAGGCATTGGTTGGTTAATTAATTGTTTATTAATAAATTAATCTAATCCGCACAATTTTGCGGACTGCAAATGTAGCCATAATTATCCAATAATCAAGCGGTTTCGCACAAATTTTCCTTTTTGGGCTCTGCATTGTGTCCTGATAGACATTATTTTATTAAATTTGTTCTTCTGTAAGCCCGCACGGCTTTTTTCAAACCGCAACCTATGCTGCTGGACCTGTTCGGCTTTCTGAGCCTGTCCTTCACGGACATCCTGGACATAACCCTCGTAGCCCTGATTATCTTCATGGTATTCAGGTGGATAAAGAATTCTCCGGCCATGAACATATTCCTGGCCGTCTTCCTCATCTACCTGTTCATGCTGGTGGCCGACGCCCTGCACATGAGGCTGATGAGCAAGCTGGTGAGCACCTTCGTGGATGTGGGCGTCATCGCTCTGGTGGTGATTTTCCAGCCTGAGATCCGCCACTTCCTCATGAGGTTCGGCTCCGAGGCCAAGGGCGCCTCGTTCGTCTCGAAGCTGCTGGGCCGCAAGGACAACCCCATCAACAGCCGGTCGATCAACGAGATCACGGAGGCCTGCCGGGCCATGTCCCACGACAAGACCGGCGCGCTGATAGTGATCCCCCATCTGGTGAGCCTCGAGAACATAATCGAGACCGGCGACAGAATCAATGCGGACATAAACAGGAGACTGATAATGAATCTGTTCTTCAAGAACTCGCCCCTCCACGACGGGGCCATGGTTCTCGAAGGCGACAAGATAGTGGCCGCCCGCTGCACGCTGCCCATCACCGAGAGGCCCGACATCCCGGCCCATTTCGGCATGAGGCACAAGGCCGCCATAGGCGTGACCGAAGAGTCCGACGCCGACGTGATAGTGGTCTCGGAGGAGACGGGCACCATTTCCTTCGTCAAGGAGGGGAAAATCACCACCATAAACAACATCAACGAGCTGAAGCTGCTGCTGGGACCTTCTTTCTCCGGCCAGGACGGCGGAAAGGACATTCACTGATAGGACGACATGGAAAGAGACAGGGTACTGGAAGCGAAGCTGGGATTCGACAGGATAAGGAAAACCATCTCCGACCGCTGCAACACGGAATATGCGGTGGCGAGGACGGAGGCCGAAGAATTCTCCACCAACCCCTCGGTGATACGCCGCAGGCTGCGGATGACGGACGAGATGCGCCTCATCCTCATGTTCGAGGAGACCTTCCCCACGGCCGGCTACATAGACTGCGTGGATTTCCTGAAGGTGCTGGAAAAGGACGGCGCCAACATAGACCTTCTCTCCCTGGGCAAGCTGAGGACCCTCACCGAGACCCTTTCGGGCATAGCCGCCTTTTTCCTGAGCATAAAGGACGGCGTCTATCCGGAGCTGAAGCGGATGACTTCCTGCATCACCGTGTTCCCGGAGGTCAGCTCCAGAATCAATTCCATTCTCGACAAATACGGCAATGTGAAGGACACCGCGTCGGACGCGCTCTATGACATCCGCCGCAGCCTGAAGGAAAAGGAGAGCTCGGTCTCGAAGATAGCTAACTCCATTCTGCGCAGAGCGCAGCAGGAGGGGCTTGTGGAAAGCGACGCGTCTGTGGTGATGAGGGACGGCAAGATGCTGATTCCGGTCAGCTCGTCCAACAAGAAAAGGTTCAGCGGCTTTGTCTATGACGAGTCGGCCAGCGGCAAGACCACATTTTTCGAGCCTATGGAAGTAATCTCCCTCGAGAACGAGATCAGCGAGCTGCATTTCGCCGAGAACAGGGAGATATTCAAGATATTGTCGGAATTCAGCGACTTCGTGCGGCCCTATGTCCCCGACCTTCTGAAGGGGGCTGTGTGCGTGGGCGAGCTCGACTTCATCATGGCCAAGGCCGGCACGGCGCTGGAATACATAGCCGGAATGCCGGTGATCTCGGAAAACGGGGAGATGGACCTGCGCAAGGCCCGCCACCCGCTGCTGGAGAAGGCGCTGAAGAAGGAGGGCAAGGAGATTGTCCCGCAGACGGTGATTCTCACCCCGCAGAAGCACATACTCCTCATCTCGGGCCCCAACGCCGGCGGCAAGTCGGTGTGTCTGAAGACCGTGGGCCTGCTGCAGTATATGTTCCAGTGGGGCATGCTCATCCCCACGTCCGAGAGCTCGGAGATGATGGTCTTCGACCGGATCATGGTCGATATCGGCGACGGGCAGAGCATAGACAACGACCTGAGCACCTACAGCTCCTTCCTCGTGCAGATGAAGGAGGTGCTGAAGCAGGCCGACGCGAAGACGCTGGTCCTGATCGATGAATTCGGTTCGGGCACCGAGCCGGCCGCCGGCGGAGCCATCGCCGAAGCGATACTGAGCGAGCTGGACAGGAAAGGGGTCTATGGCGTGATCACAACCCACTACACCAATCTGAAGCTCTATGCGGCCTCGGGCGAATGCGGGGTGATCAACGGAGCCATGCTCTTCGACGCCGTGAACATAGCCCCGCTGTTCAAGCTGGAGATAGGGACGCCGGGCAATTCGTTCGCATTCGAGCTTGCCAGGAAGATGGGCCTTCCGGAGAAGATCGTGAAGGATGCCGAGGACCGCGCCGGCGAGCAGTATGTGGGGCTGGAGAGGAATCTGCGCAAGATTGTGAAGAACCGCAAGGTGCTGGACGAGAGGCTGCAGAAGATTAAGAAGACCGACCAGACCCTGGAGAACATAACCGACCGCTATCAGAAGGAGCTGCAGGACATACGCAAGTCCCGCCAGGACATCCTGGACGAGGCCCGCAAGGAGGCCGAGGAGATAGTGAAGGGGGCCAACAGGGAGGTGGAGAAGACCATAAGGACCATCAAGGAGTCCCAGGCCGGGAAGGACGCCACCCAGGCCGCGCGCAGGGAACTGCAGAATTTCGTGAGCGCGCTTTCGCTGAAGAAGGTCACCGACAGCCGCGAGAGGGACGCCCATATGGAGGAGAAGCTCCGCCAGCTGGAGGAGCGCAAGCGCAGGCAGGCCCAGAGGAAGATGCAGAAGATGGACGAGAAGCAGAGGGCCGAGGCCGAAAAGGCCGCCGAGGAGGAGAGGAAGGAGCGCGAGTTCCGCGAGAGCGTGCCCAAGGTCGGGGAGAAGGTCCGGGTGAAGAACGGCGGGATGGTCGGAGAGGTCGCGAAGGTCTCGGACAAGGCCATCACGGTGATAATAGGAAACATAACCAGCAAGATGCCGCTGGACAGGGTGGAGAGGATCACCTCCAACGAATATAAGTCGGCGGTGAAGGCGGTGCGCGACAGCCGTCCCTCCACAGCCGTGCAGGACAGTTCCATAAGCGAGAGGAAGCTGAATTTCAAGATGGAGCTGGATATCCGCGGCGAGCGGGTGGGCGAGGCGCTGGAGACCGTGCAGAAATATGTGGACGACGCCATAATGCTCGGAGTGCCGTCCGTGAGAATCATCCACGGGAAGGGCACGGGAGCCCTGCGCGAGGAGATACAGAAATATGTCCGCACGGTGCCCGGAGTGGCTTCGGTGCGGGACGAGCACATCCAGTATGGCGGCACGGGCGTGACGATAGTGACTTTTGAGTGAGATGAGAGGCGGGAGACAGGAGGTCGGACGAAGGGGAGAGGATGCGGTGTGTGAATATCTGGCCTCGCATGGACACACGGTCCTCAGCCGCAACTGGCGCTGGAGGCATCTGGAGGTGGACATAGTCTCGCTGGCTCCCGACGGGGTCCATTTTGTGGAGGTGAAGAGCCGGGTGGCTCCGGAAGCGGCCGACCCGTCGGAGAACGTGCGCGGCGCCAAGCAGAGGAACATCAGCCGCGCGGCGGTGAAATATATGGAAAAGGCGCCCGCCGGCGTCGGCGACAGGGAGATATGGCTGGACGTGGCCTCTGTGGTGTTCGAGGGCGGCGGCGTGAAGATAGACTATATGCCCGGGGCCTATGTCCCGATATATTTGTGAGTATTAATTAAATAGATATATGAAATCTAACATTTCGGATCTCTGGAAGAAAGAGGACTGGCTCGCCGTATGGATCGGAGCCATCGTGATTGTCCTGGCCTGCATCGCCGTGATTGCAGGCGCCTGGGACTTCTCCGCACTCAAGTTCTCCACCTGGCATCTGTGGGAGGGCGTGGCCGAGAAGAAGAGCCTGGCCACCCAGCTCAACGGAGCTTTCTGGTGGAAGCTCGTAAAGACCTGCCTCATTCTGGGCGTGCTGTTCACTGCCGGCATAAAGCTGATGGGCGGCAGCATAAAGAAATTCGCCCCTGCGTTCCTGGCGCTTTTCGTCATTGCCGTGGTGGTGAGGCTGGTGAGCGCAGAGTTCACCCTTAACCGCTATCTTGAATGGGCATTCTGGGCTCTGCTCATAGGCCTTCTGATAGCCAACACAGTGGGCGTCCCCGACTGGCTGAAGCCGGCCATCCAGACCGAGTTCTATATCAAGACCGGTCTCGTGATTATGGGATTCTCGGTGCTGTTCTCCAATATCGCCAAGTTCGGCCTCTATGGCCTGGGCATCGCGTGGGTCGTGACGCCTATCGTGATTCTGTTTATATGGTGGTTCGGAATCAAGGTGCTGAAGATTGACAACAAGCCGCTGGTGATAACCCTCGCCTCCGCCACTTCCGTGTGCGGAACCAGCGCTGCCATCGCCACAGCTGCCGCATCCAACGCCAAGAAGGACGACCTTTCCATCACGGTCTCCATCTCGATCATATTCACCATTCTGATGATGGTCTTCGAGCCTATGATCATCAAGGCCACCGGAATGAGCCAGCTCATGGGCGGCTCCCTCATCGGCGGCACCGTGGACTCCACGGGCGCAGTGGTTGTGGCTGGAACGGCTCTCGGCGAGGAGGCTCAGCAGGCCGCAGTGCTCGTGAAGAGCATCCAGAACATCCTGATCGGCTTCATCGCCTTCGCCGTGGCTGTGTTCTTCGCCACAAAGGTGGACAACAATCCGGGCGTCAAGGTCGGAGCCGGCGAGATCTGGTACCGTTTCCCCAAGTTCATCCTCGGATTCTTCGCAGCCTCGCTCGTGGCTTCCTTCATCATCCAGCCCCTCTTCGGAGCCGACCAGGTGAAGGCCGTCAACGGCGTGCTGGACCAGTATAAGAACTGGGCCTTCGTGCTGGCGTTCACAAGCATAGGTCTCGGAACCAACTTCAAGGAGCTCATCAAGCAGATGCATGGCGGCAAGGTGCTGTGGCTCTATATCATAGGCCAGAGCTTCAACATCGTCCTCACCTTCTTCGCCGTGTGGCTGCTGCTCTCGGGCGTGATCTTCCCCATCCCTGTGCTCGACTAGCGCATGTCTCCCAAGACAAAAACCCGCATCTACAGGGCGGTGACTATCGTCATGATCGTCACCGTCCTGGTCTGTGCGGTCTATATAATGGCCTGCAGGCTGGGCCTGTCGGACAGTCTGGATTTCGGGGCCGGGGCATATTACTATGCCGACATCCCCGACTATCAGAAATATGTCCGCGAGGACCTCTTCCAGTCCCGGGTCCCCTACGGGGTCCATGTCCTCCTCTTCCTCGCCTGGGGCTGGCTCATGTACCGCCTCTGGCTCTGGAT
>CAZIFT010000056.1:0-11222 GCA_964538395.1 uncultured Muribaculaceae bacterium | reverse complement strand
GTAGTTCAGCGGTCTCCAAAACCGTCGATGTGGGTTCGAATCCTGCTTCCCCTGCAAATATCAAAGGTTACGATTTGGTAATGTTTAACAGGCACCGCGTAAGCTTCCAACAGGCGGGGTCCATTAAAAGTAAAGATGAGAAAGTTCATAAACTATTGCAAAGAGTCGTTTGTTGAGCTCACCAAAAAGGTGACCTGGCCGACATGGAGCAAGCTTCAGAGCTCTGCTTTGCTGGTCATGGGAGCCACGGCCATTCTCGCCGTGATGCTTCTCATCATCGACTTTGCTTTCCAGCATCTGATGACAGCAATCTACACGTTGTAATTTATTTCATTACCATGGGCGAAAAGAAATGGTACGTCCTTAGGACTGCAGGAGGCAAGGAGAAGAAAGCCAAAGAATATCTTGAGAAAGAAATCGTCAGAGGCGGCCTTGAGAACGTGGTTTCGCAGGTTCTCGTTCCAGTCGAAAAGAAGTTTGTAATCAAGAACGGAAAGAGGGTGTCCACAGAAAGGCTCCTTTTCCCGGGCTATATGCTTATTGAGGCTGAACCCACTCCCGAACTGCAGTACATCATCAGGAATCTTGTCCCCGGAATGTCCGGCTTCCTTACCGAAAAGAAGGACGGCGGAAAGAACGGAGAGAGGACTCTGGTGCCCATCCGCGACGAAGAGGTCAGAAGGATTCTCGGAGTCCAGGACGAGACGGCAGTGAGCGAGGGCGAGACAGAAGTGGATTACGCGATCGGAGAGGCTGTGAAGATCACCGAAGGACCCTTCACCGGGTTTGACGGCACGGTCGACAGCATCGATGAGGACAGAAGCAAGATAAAGGTGATAGTTATGATATTCGGCAGAAAGACTCTGCTGGATCTCAACTTTAATCAAGTAACTAAAGAGTAAACAATCATGGCAAAAGAAGTTACCGGGTTCATCAAGCTCCAGATCAAGGGCGGAGCTGCGAATCCCGCTCCGCCAGTTGGACCGGCACTCGGTTCAAAGGGTCTGAACATCATGGACTTCTGCAAGCAGTTCAACGCCGCCACTCAGCAGAGCGCCGGCAAGGTTCTGCCTGTTGTGATCACCGTGTATTCGGACAAGTCGTTCTCTTTCGTGGTGAAGCAGCCCCCTGTGGCCATTTCCCTCAAAGAAGCGGCAAAAATCCAGAAGGGTTCCGGCGAACCCAACAGAACTAAAGTCGCCACAATCACCTGGGATCAGGTGAAGACCATCGCCGAAGGCAAGATGGCCGACCTCAACGCTTTCACGGTCAAGTCCGCAATGAGCATGGTCGCCGGCACAGCCAGGAGCATGGGTATCAAGGTTGAGGGCGAATTCCCCGCAGACGTTAAATAAGCACGTGCATCATGAGCAAACTGACAAAGAATCAGAAGGTGGTCGAACCCAAGGTCGACTCTTCAAAGAATTACGGACTCACTGAGGCATGCGCTCTTGTGAAGGAATGCACCTTCACCAAATTTGACGCATCCGTGGAGCTCCATGTCAACCTGGGCGTTGACCCCCGCAAAGCCAACCAGATGATCCGCGGAGTTGTCACTCTCCCCAACGGAACCGGAAAAGAGAAAAGAGTCCTCGTGCTCTGCACACCCGACAAGGTGGCCGAGGCTGAGGCAGCCGGCGCCGACTATGTGGGACTCGACGACTACATCGAGAAAATCAAGGGCGGCTGGACAGATGTGGATGTCATCATCTGCACCCCTTCCGTGATGGGCAAGGTCGGCCCTATCGGCCGTATCCTCGGCCCCAGAGGCCTCATGCCTAACCCCAAGACCGGAACGGTCACCATGGAGGTCGGCAACGCCGTCAAGGAAGTGAAGGCAGGTAAGATTGACTTCAAGGTCGACAAGACCGGTATCGTCCACTGCGCTGTCGGAAAGGCTTCCTTCACCGCAGAACAGATCGAACAGAACGCAAAGACGGTGCTTTCAGCAATTCTGAAGCTCAAACCCCAGTCCCTCAAGGGCACATATATGAAGTCCGCTTCCATATGCACGACCATGAGCCCGGGTATCAAGCTTGACGTCAAGGCTATAGGTGCTGAATAAAAATATCGGAAGCTATGAGAAAAGAACTTAAAGCACAGATAATCGACCAGATTTCAGCACAGCTCAAGGAGTATTCCGATTTCTACATCACGGACATCTCCGGCCTGAACGCTGAACAGACCACAAAACTCCGCCGCACCTGCTTTGACAACGGCGTGAAGCTCACTGTGGTCAAGAATACGCTTTTCGCGCATGTGCTCGGCCAGGTGGGCAACGATGAGCAGAAGAAGCTCCTCGATGTCCTCAAGGGCAACACTGCCGTAATGTACACCACTGTCCCCGCCGCTCCCGGCAAGCTCATCAAGAAGCTCCAGAAAGAGGGTTTCGCAAAGCCGGTGGTCAAGGGCGCCTATGTGCAGGATTGCGTTTACATCGGACCTGAGTCCCTCAACGAGCTTGCGGCCATCAAGACCAAGGAAGAGCTCATCGGAGACATCATCACTCTCCTCCAGTCTCCTATCAGCAGAGTCATCTCCGCTCTCGAGAACAAGGAAGAGAAGGCCGAAGGCGCAGAGGCACCTGCAGCTGAATAAAAGAATAATAATAACAATTTAAAATAGATCAATTATGGCAGACGTAAAAGCACTTGCTGAAGAGCTCGTTAACCTCTCAGTCAAGGATGTTCAGGAACTTGCTAAAGTTCTCAAGGAAGAGTACGGCATCGAGCCTGCAGCAACAGTTGTGGCAGCCGGCCCCGCTGAGGGTGCTCCCGCAGCAGAGGCTGAGCAGACAGAATTTGATGTCATCCTCAAATCAGCCGGCGCAGCCAAGCTCGCCGTCATCAAGGCAGTCAAAGAGCTCGCAGGTCTTGGTCTGAAAGAGGCCAAGGAACTTGTGGACGGAGCTCCCAAGGCAGTGAAGGAAAAAGTTTCCAAGGCAGAGGCCGAGCAGATCAAGAGCACTCTTGAAGAGGCTGGCGCAGAGGTTGAGGTTAAATAAATCTCGTCCCCTTGGGGATGCGGAATCAGGTTTAGAGCCAGGGATAATAGGCTCTAAACCTTTTTGCATATAAATTTTTTTCCAATTTCACAGGCAGAACAATGTCAAAAAAGACCAATAACAGACGAATCAATTTCGCAACTTCAAAAATTCTGGAATATCCGGATCTTCTTGAAGTCCAGCTCAAGTCTTTCAAGGACTTTTTTCAGCTTGACACAACTCCCGAGAACAGGAGGAACGAGGGTCTTTTTCAGGTTTTCCAGGAAATATTTCCCATCGAAGACACGAGGAACAACTACAAGCTCGAGTTCATCGACTATTTCATCGATCCCCCGCAGTATTCGATTGAAGAGTGTCTTGAGAGAGGCCTGACCTACAACGTGCCTCTTAAGGCTAAACTCCGCCTTTCCTGCTCCGATCCCGAGCATGAGGACTTCGACACCAGAGTCCAGGATGTGTATCTCGGCAATATTCCCTACATGACGCCGGCCGGCACATTCATAATCAACGGATCGGAAAGAATCATAGTGTCCCAGCTGCACCGTTCGCCGGGCGTGTTCTTCGACCAGAGCATGCATGCCAACGGCACCAAGCTCTATTCTGCCCGCATAATCCCGTTCAAGGGCTCGTGGATAGAGTTCGCCACGGACATCAACAATGTCATGTATGCCTACATCGACCGCAAGAAGAAGCTTCCGGTCACGACTCTGCTCAGAGCCATAGGCTATGACTCAGACAAAGACATAATCGACATCTTCGGACTCGCCGAGGAAGTCGAGGCAACACCTGAAAACCTCGAGGCGAACAAGGGCAGGAAGCTCGCCGCCAAGGTCCTGAAGACCTGGAACGAGGATTTCGTGGACGAGGACACCGGAGAGGTGATTCCCATCGAGCGCACCACCACCGTGATGGAGCGCGGCGACGAGATCAATGACGAGACCCTCCAGAAACTCGCCGATGCAGACGTGAAGACCATCCTCCTCCAGAAGGACGAGGCCAATGACAACGAGTACATCATCATCTTCAACACTCTGCAGAAAGACCCGACCAATACAGAGAAGGAAGCCGTCAACTACATCTACAAACAGCTCCGCAATTCGGAACCGCCGGATGAGGCTACCGCAAGGGATGTCATCGACAAGCTCTTCTTCTCCGAAAAGAGATATGACCTGGGCATCGTGGGCCGCTACAGACTCAACAAGAAGCTCGGTCTGAGCACAGACCCTTCGGTGCGCGTGCTCACAAAAGAAGACATCAACGAAATCATCAAATATCTCATCCGTCTGATCAACTCCAAGGCAGCAGTCGATGATATCGACCACCTGAGCAACAGACGCGTGAGGACCGTGGGTGAGCAGCTGGCCAACCAGTTCAGCGTGGGTCTCTCCAGAATGGCGAGAACCATCCGCGAGAGGATGAACGTCCGCGACAGCGAGCAGTTCAACCCCATAGACCTGATCAACTCGAAGACCCTGTCTTCGGTCATCAACTCGTTCTTCGGAACCAGCCAGCTCTCGCAGTTCATGGACCAGACCAACCCTCTGGCCGAAGTCACCCACAAGAGGCGTCTGTCCGCCCTCGGTCCGGGAGGTCTGTCGAGAGACAGGGCCGGATTCGAAGTCCGAGACGTGCATTACACCCACTACGGAAGGCTCTGCCCTATCGAGTCGCCTGAAGGACCTAACATCGGACTCATCTCTTCGCTGTGTGTCTATGCGAAGATCGACGAGCTCGGATTCATCGAGACCCCCTACCGCAAGGTGGAGAACGGCAAGGTGGACCTTTCCGACGACGGCTGGAAGTTCATGAGCGCCGAGGAAGAGGAGAACAAGTATGTCTCCCTCGCCAACGTGAAGATGGACAACAACGGCAACATCAAGGAAGACCGCATCCAGTGCCGCCTCGAGGCCGACTTCCCTGTGGTCTCCAAGGAGCAGGTCGATTATATGGACGTCGCTCCTAACCAGATGGCTTCCGTGGCCGCATCCCTGATTCCGTTCCTCGAGCATGACGACGCTCACCGTGCCCTCATGGGCGCGAACATGATGCGTCAGGCAGTGCCGCTTCTCAGCCCCGAGACCCCTGTCGTGGGAACCGGACTGGAGGAGAGGGTCTGCATAGACTCCAGGACTCAGGTCGCCGCCGAAAGGAAGGGCGAGGTGGTCTATGTGGACGCCAATGAGATCCATGTGAAATATGACCGCACGGACGATGAGAAATTCGTGAGCTTCGCTCCCGAAGTCACCGTCTATCGTCTTCCCATCTACAGAAGGACCAACCAGAGCACTACCATACTCCTCAAGCCCATAGTCCGCAAGGGCGACAGGGTGGAGCCCGGACAGGTGCTCACCGAGGGATATGCCACCCAGGGCGGCGAGCTCGCGCTGGGAAGGAACCTGATGGTGGCCTTCATGCCCTGGAAGGGTTACAACTATGAGGATGCCATCGTTCTTTCCGAGAAGATGGTGCGCATGGACGTTCTCACTTCCATCCATGTGGACGAGTACCTCACCGAGGTCCGCGAGACCAAGAGGGGCATCGAGGAGCTCACCTCCGACATCCCCAACGTGAGCGAAGACGCCACACGCAACCTCGACAAGGACGGCATAATCCGCGTCGGAGCCCACATCGAGCCCGGTGACATCATGATCGGTAAGATCACCCCGAAGGGCGAGAGCGATCCTTCTCCGGAAGAGAAGCTCCTCAAGGCCATATTCGGAGACAAGGCCGGCGACGTGAAGGACGCTTCCCTGAAGGCCAACCCTTCGCTGAGCGGCACGGTCATCAAGACCGCCCTCTATGCAAAGGTGGCAAAGGAGACCGGCAGGAGAGGCTCCAGGGCCGAGACCAAGGCCAAGATCGAGAGCATCGAAGAGGATTTCAACAAGAAGGTGGAGGCTCTCTACCAGAGATTCATCGAGAAGCTCACCGTCCTGGTGGAAGGCAAGAAGAGCGCAGGCGTGAGCGACCTCTACGGGGTGGAGATCATCCCGAAGGGCAAGGATATCACCGCCGCACAGCTCAAGGAAATCGACTACGACAACATCAACTCCAACAGGTGGACTTCTGACAAGCATATCAACGAGATGGTCCGCGACCTCATCAACAACTACTGCATCACAGTCAAGGAGGAGGCCGCAAGGAACAAGAGGATTCTGGACAAGGTGAAGATCGGTGACGAGCTTCCCAACGGAGTCATGCAGCTTGCCAAGGTCTATATCGCCAAGAAGAGAAAGATCACCGTGGGCGACAAGATGGCAGGACGCCATGGTAACAAGGGTATCGTCGCGAAGATAGTCAGAGAGGAGGACATGCCTTTCCTCAATGACGGAACGGCAGTGGACATCGTCCTCAACCCTCTGGGCGTGCCTTCACGTATGAACCTCGGTCAGATCTATGAGACTGTGCTCGGATGGGCCGGACAGAAGCTCGGACTCAAGTTCAGCACGCCTATCTTCGACGGAGCCAGCATGGACGAGATCAACAGCTACACCGACAAGGCCGGAGTCCCCAGATATGGCAAGACCCAGCTGCGCGACGGCGGCACCGGAGACTTCTTCGACCAGCCCGCCACTGTCGGAATAATCTATATGATCAAGCTCGGCCACATGGTGGACGACAAGATGCACGCAAGGTCGATCGGACCTTATTCCCTCATCACTCAGCAGCCTCTCGGAGGTAAGGCTCAGTTCGGAGGTCAGAGATTCGGAGAGATGGAGGTCTGGGCTCTGGAGGCATTCGGAGCCGCCAACACCCTGCAGGAGATGCTGACCGTGAAATCCGATGACGTGAACGGAAGATCCAAGACATATGAAGCGATCGTCAAGGGCGACCCGATGCCGACTCCCGGCATTCCCGAATCCCTGAACGTGCTGCTGCATGAGCTCAGAGGTCTCGGACTGAAGGTCACACTGGATTAAGAATACGATAGCCAAGAAGCAATATGCCTACTTTCAACAACAAAGACAATAAGGTAAAAAACAATTTCTCAAGAATCAGCATCTCGCTGGCTTCTCCGGAGGACATCATCGAGAGGTCCTACGGAGAGGTCCTGAAACCGGAGACGGTCAACTACAGGACCTATAAGCCTGAGAGGGACGGACTGTTCTGCGAGAAAATATTCGGCCCCACCAAGGACTACGAATGCTATTGCGGCAAGTACAAGAGGATCCGTTACCGCGGAATCGTCTGCGACCGTTGCGGCGTGGAGGTGACAGAGAAGAAGGTCCGCAGGGAAAGGATGGGTCACATCACCCTGACCGTTCCCGTGGCCCACATCTGGTACTTCCGTTCCGCCCCGAACAAGATTTCCGCCCTGCTCGGCCTGCCCGCAAAGAAGCTCGAGTCCGTAATCTACTATGAGAAATATGTGGTGGTGAAGCCCGGTGCTTCCGGACTCGAGAAATATGACCTCCTCTCGGAGGACGAGTATCTCGACGTGCTGTCCAGGCTGCCCGAAAACGCCAACCTCCAGGACGACAATCCCGACAAGTTCATCGCCAAGATGGGCGCTGACGGAATCTACGACCTGCTCAAGGAAATCAATGTCGCCGAGCTCGCCAAGGAGCTCAGAACCCAGATGGTCACCGAGACTTCCCAGCAGAGGAAGGCCGAGGTGCTCAAGAGGCTCAACATAGTCAAGTGGTTTGAGGAGTCTGAGGGAATCAACCGTCCCGAGTGGATGATCATGAAGGTGATTCCCGTCATCCCGCCGGATCTGCGCCCTCTCGTCCCGCTGGACGGAGGAAGATTCGCCACTTCCGACCTCAACGACCTCTACAGAAGGGTCATCATAAGAAACAACCGACTCAAGAGACTGATTGAGATCAAGGCTCCTGAAGTGATCCTGAGAAACGAGAAGCGCATGCTGCAGGAAGCTGTGGATTCGCTTTTCGACAACTCCAAGAAGTCCAGCGCCGTGAAGAGCGAGTCCAACAGGGCTCTCAAGTCTCTCTCCGACAGCCTCAAGGGAAAGCAGGGACGCTTCCGCCAGAACCTCCTCGGAAAACGTGTGGACTACTCCGCCCGTTCGGTCATCGTCGTGGGTCCGGAGCTGAACATGCACGAGTGCGGTCTGCCTAAGTTCATGGCCGCCGAGCTCTATAAGCCTTTCATCATCAGGAAACTGATCGAAAGGGGCATCGTGAAGACCGTGAAGTCCGCAAAGAAGATCGTGGACAGGAAGGACCCCGTGATCTGGGACATCCTCGAGAATGTGATGAAGGGACATCCCGTGCTCCTCAACCGTGCACCTACCCTGCACAGACTCGGTATCCAGGCATTCCAGCCCAAGATGATCGAGGGCAAGGCCATCCAGCTCCACCCGCTCGCATGTACGGCATTCAACGCCGACTTCGACGGTGACCAGATGGCTGTCCACCTCCCGCTCGGCAACGCCGCAGTGATGGAGGCCCAGATTCTGATGCTCGGTTCGCAGAACATCCTCAACCCTGCAAACGGAACTCCTATCACCGTCCCTTCGCAGGACATGGTGCTCGGACTCTACTATATCACCAAGATCCGTCCCGGCGCCAAGGGCGAGAACATGAACTTCTATGGTCCTGAGGAGGCTATCATAGCCCTCGACGAGAAGGCCATCGAGCTCCACGCCAAGATCAACGTGCGTCTGCCCAAGGACAAGCAGGACCTTTCGAAGGGCTATCAGATGGTGGCCACCACTCCCGGAAGGATCATCGTGAACCAGTATGTCCCCGAAGAGGTTCCCTATGTGAACGAGGTGCTCGGAAAGAAGGCCCTCAGAAAGATCATCACCAATGTCATCAAGAACACCGGCGTGACCCGCACGGCCAAGTTCCTCGACGACATCAAGAACCTCGGATATGACCGCGCCTTCAGGGCCGGCATCTCCTTCAACCTCGGCGACGTGCTCGTCCCGAAGGAGAAGACCAAGCTCATCAGCGAAGGCTACAAGCAGGTCGAGGAGATCAAGAACAGCTATGCGATGGGTTTCATAACGAACAACGAGCGTTACAACAAGGTCATCGACCTCTGGACATCCATCGACAACAAGCTTACCGGCATCGTCGAGAAGCAGATTTCCGCTGACCAGCAGGGCTTCAACCCTGTATATATGATGCTTGATTCCGGAGCCCGCGGTTCCACACAGCAGATCAAGCAGCTCTGCGGTATGCGAGGCCTTATGGCCAAGCCGCAGAAGTCCGGAGCCTCCGGAGCCGAGATCATCGAGAACCCGGTCATCAGCAACCTTAAGGAAGGAATGACCGTGCTGGAGTACTTCATCGGTACCCACGGTGCCCGTAAGGGTCTGGCCGATACCGCCCTCAAGACCGCTGACGCAGGTTACCTGACCCGCCGTCTGGTGGATGTGTCGCACGACGTGATCATCAACGAGGAGGACTGCGGCACTCTCAGAGGTCTGATCGCAACCGCAATCAAGAACAAGGACGAGGTCGTGGAGTCTCTCGGAGAGAGAATCCTCGGAAGAGTCTGCGTCCATGACATATTCAACCCTCTCACCGGAGAGCTCATCCTCCCCGCAGGTTCCGAAATCAAGGAGAAGGACGCCGACCTGATCGACTCTCTCCCCATCGAGCAGGTGGAAATCCGTTCGGTGCTCACCTGCGAGTCCCGCAAGGGTGTCTGCGCGAAGTGCTATGGCCGTAACCTGGCCACCACACGCATGGTGGAGAAGGGCGAGGTCGTGGGCGTCATCGCCGCACAGTCCATCGGAGAGCCCGGTACGCAGCTTACCCTCCGTACCTTCCATGCCGGAGGTGTCGCAGGAGGTGAGGCAGTGGACAACTCCATCAGCTCCAAGTATGACGGAAAGATTGAGCTCACTGAGCTCAGGACTATCGAAAGGGTCAACGAGGACGGCGAGAAGAACGATATCGTGATCAGCCGCATGACCGAGCTCAAGATAGTGGACGAGAACACCGGAATGACTTACTCTCAGTATGACATCCCCTATGGCTCGATTCTCTACAAGAAGAACGGAGACTCTGTCGCGAAGGGTGACCTCATCTGCGAATGGGATCCCTACAACGCTCTGACCATCATCGAGACCGCCGGTACCGTCCACTTCGAGAACATGATCGACGGCGTGACCTTCCGCGAGGAGGCTGCCGACGAGGTGTCCGTCAACAGGGACAAGGTGATCATCGAGGCCCGTGACAGGACGAAGAGTCCTTCGATGATGATTCTCGGCGAGAACGGCGAGACCCTGAGGCAGTATAACCTGCCTGTGGGCGCGCACATCACCGCAGCCGAGGGCCAGACCGTCAAGGTCGGAGACATCATCATGAAGATCCCCCGCGCCATCGGTAAGTCCAGCGATATCACCGGAGGTCTCCCCCGTGTCACCGAGCTCTTCGAGGCCAGGAATCCTTCCAGCCCCGCCATCATCTCCGAGATCAACGGAGAGGTGCTCATGGGCAAGGTCAAGAGAGGAAACCGCGAGATCGTGGTCAGGAACAGGAGCGGTGTGGAGAAGCATTATCTCGTGCCCCTTACCAAGCAGATTCTCGTCCAGGAGAACGACTATGTCAGAGCCGGAACGAAGCTTTCCGACGGCGGCATCTCGCCGAGCGACATTCTGAATGTGCTCGGTCCGGTGAAGGCTCAGGAGTATATCGTGAACGAGGTGCAGGCAGTCTATAGGCTGCAGGGCGTGAAGATCAACGACAAGCATTTCGAGATCATCGTCCGCCAGATGATGCGCAAGGTGAAGATCAACGACCCCGGCGACACGGAGTTCCTCCCGGAGGAGCTTGTGGACAAGTGGCTGTTCATGGACACCAACGACAACATCTTCGGCAAGCTCCGCGTGATTGACGCCGGCGACTCGGAGAAGTATTCTGCAGGCGACATCATCACGGCTCGTGACGAGAGGAATGAGAATCAGTCGCTCGAGAGACAGGGACGCAAGACCATGGCAACCCGCGAGGCTCAGCCGGCAACCGCCAGCCAGGTGCTCCAGGGTATCACCAGGGCGGCTCTGAAGACCGACAGCTTCATTTCCGCAGCTTCCTTCCAGGAGACTACCAAGGTGCTCAGCGAAGCCGCCATCCGCGGCCGCGTGGACAACCTGGAGGGCCTGAAGGAGAATGTCATCAGCGGTCATCTGATCCCGGCCGGAACTGGCCTGAAGGAATATCAGGACATTGTGGTCGGCAGCAAGGAGGACTACGAGAAGGAGATGAACGAAATCTAAGCCCCGGGCTTACATATAACCGAA
>CAZIFT010000055.1:8920-11273 GCA_964538395.1 uncultured Muribaculaceae bacterium | reverse complement strand
TCTTGCCGTCGAGGAGAGTCTCGGCAGTGTTGAGGTCGCTGAGAATCTGGTTATAGGTCTCGTCGATTGTGCTTCTGGGTTTGCCTTCGGTCTGGTCGCTGGTAGGCTCCGTGTAGAGCGGAACTCCGGGCATGTTCTTTTCCTTGGCAAGCACATAGGTGTGCTCGAAGAGCTGTGCGAGGTTGAAGTAGGCCCATCCTCTCATTGCATATGCCTGGCCGAGGATGTCATTTTTTGTATCCTCGTCACCTCCGGAAATATTGGGGGTGTAAGCTATGATGCTGTTGAGGTTGTTGATGATGTCGTAGTAGTAGGTCCAAAGGGAGCTGGCCTTGAAGACATCGCCTCTCTGATGGCCCCACATGTTATAGTCGTAGCCATACCATCCGCCGTTCACGATGATGTCCTGTCCGTCCACGGAGAAGGTCATCAGCTGGGCGATATAGCCTTCGCAGTCTGCTCTTCCGCCGGAATCATAGAAGTTGAGGAGATAGTAGCATCCATTGAGTGCGCCCTGTGCTCCCGAAACGGTGGTGAATATGGACTGGTCGGAAACCGAACTGGTAGGGTTCGTGTTGAGCAGCCCTTCACAGGAAGACAGTGTCA
This sequence comes from uncultured Muribaculaceae bacterium, assembly GCA_964538395.1. Classification (GTDB taxonomy): domain Bacteria; phylum Bacteroidota; class Bacteroidia; order Bacteroidales; family UBA932; genus Cryptobacteroides. Next base: position 10,667 of record CAZIFT010000055.1, on the reverse strand, counting down.
GCGCGGAAATCGCGGCTAAAGCCGCACCAATATATTTTTTCATATCTGTTATCCTTTTTTAGAATGTGAGCTGTACACCGAATGTGAGATTCTTGGTGGCAGGGAAACGGTTGCTGGTGGTACCGGATACATCCTGCTCCGGATCGGTGCCTCTTCTTGCTGCGGAACCCCATGTGAGGAGGTTGTCACCCTGAGCATAGACTCTGAGCTGCTTGATGTTCACCTTGTCGAGGAGCTTCTTCGGCAGGCTGTAGCCGAGAGTGATGTTTCTCAGGCGCAGGAACGAGTTGTCGAAGAGATACTTGTCGGAGAACACGTCGATGGCGTTCTTGTTCAGGCGGGGGAGAGAACCGCTTGTGTTGCTCTCGGTCCATCCCTTTTCAAGAGTGTCCTTGTGCAGGGCGAAGCCCTGACGATAGGTAGCCATCTGGGAGTAGTCGCTGTCATAGAGCTTTCCGCCGAGGCTGTAGTAGAACATGACGGAGAGATCGAAGCCATAGAAGCTGAAGCTGTTGGTCCAGCCTCCGAACACCTTCGGAAGCGAGCTTCCGAGATACTGCTTCTGGTCGTCGCTGGTGACATCGGAAGAGTTTTCGGTGATCACTCTGTCCACAACCACCTTGTTGCCGTCGGCGTCGTAGTCATAGACATTCTTCCACCACTGGTCGTTACCGTTCTCAGGGTTCACGCCTGCATAGACGGGGCCCCAGAAGTTGTAGCGGCTCTCACCCTCTCTCCACTTGAAGTAACCGGAGTTCATCTCGTCCTGAGGGAGCTTGGTGATCTTGTTCTGGTAGCTGGTGAAGTTGAGGTTCATGTTCCAGGTGAAGTTCTTCTTGTTGTAGAGGTTCAGGTCGAAAGTGCCCTCGATACCGTAGTTCTTCACGTCGCCGATGTTTCTGTCGATTCCGGAGAAACCTGTCGAAGGAGCCATAGGCATGGAGAAGAGGAGGTCTTTGGACTTTCTGTTGAAGAACTCGAGGCTACCGGTGAGTCTTCTGAAGAGAGCGAAATCGACACCGGTGTTGAACTGGAGGTTGGTCTCCCATTTCAGGCCTTCGTTGGGAAGTCTGGAGATGGTGACACCAGGGTTGGCCATATCGTTGGAGCCTGTTGCATACAGACCCTGATAGCAGTACCAGGAAGAGAGGTTATCGTTACCGACGGCACCGTAGCTGGCTTTGAGCTTGAGGTTGTCGATCCACTTCACGTTCTTGAGCCAGTTCTCGTTGTTGATACGCCAGGATGCACCGAGCGACCAGAAAGTACCCCAGCGGGATGCCTTGGAGAACTTGGAGGAACCGTCCTCTCGGATGGAACCGGACACATAGTATTTGTCCTGATAGTCATACTCCACTCTGCTGAAGAAGGAGAGCAGACCATAGTTGTCTTCATAGGAAGAAGAACCTGTAGCCACGGCTGCGGAGCTGAGTTCCTTGAGGCCTGCGCCCGGGAATCCGTTTCTGGATGCGCTCACACCTGCCACGTTTCTCTTGAAGCTTTCCTCTCCGAGGAGCACTCCGAGGGTGTGGTCACCGAACTTCTTGTCATAGGTGAGGATGTTGGTCCATGTGGTGGCGATGTTCCTGGTCCAGGACTTGTCGGCGGAACCGCCAACTCCTGCGGAGCTGCCGTATTCGGCGCTGGAGTAGCCGTCATACTTGCTGAAGTAGAAGTCGATGGCGAGGGTGCTGCGGAACTTCAGTTCAGGCATGAAGGTGATTTCGGCATAGTCACGGGTGGAGAT
>CAZIFT010000055.1:0-8820 GCA_964538395.1 uncultured Muribaculaceae bacterium | reverse complement strand
TTGTTGGATCCGAACTCGAGCCAGGGTTTGATCTTGGTGCTGACATTGGCTCTTCCGCCATAGCGCTTGAACTGCTGGGTGGTGAAGATACCCTTGTCATCAAGATAGTTGCCGGAGAAGAAGTAGTTGGTGTCACCCTTCTTTCCGCTCAGGTCCACTGTGTACTCCTGACGGGGACGGGATTTGAAGAGTTCGCCTCTCCAGTCGCCGAACCACTTGCGGTTGCTCTCGTTCACGAGGACATTGCCGTTGGCGTCGATGATGTCGCTGGTGTTCCATGCGTTGACTCCAAGCTCGTTGAGCAGGTTTGCGGAAGCGAGGGCTCCTGCAGCTGCAGAATCATAGCCGCTGTCGATGTTCTGGCCATAGAGGGATCTCCATGTCACGAGAGCGAACTCTTCGGGGGTGAGCTGCTCCGGAAGCGGAACTGCGAGGGACGAGAAACCGAGGGAGGAACGGAAGGTGACCTGTCCGTTTTCGCTCTGTCCTTTCTTGGTCGTGATCACGATGACACCGTTAGCTGCGCGGGAACCGTAAAGTGCGGTTGCGGATGCGTCCTTCAGCACGGTCATGGACTCGATATCAGACGAAGAAATGGCGTTCACGTATCCTGAATATGCGACACCGTCGACAACATACAGAGGGCTGCTGGAGGCGTTCATGGAACCGATACCGCGGATGCTGATGGTACCGCCGTCACCCGGCTGTCCGGAGTTGTTGATGACCTGGACACCTGCGGAGAGACCCTGCAGAGCCTGTGTCACGTTGGATGTGCTGATCTTCTGAAGGTCTTCCTTCTTCACGACCGATGCGGAACCGGTGAAGGAGGTCTTCTTTCCCTGACCATAGGCGATGACCATGGTCTCGTCAAGCATCATGAGGTCTGCCTCCATGATGACCTGGTAGTCGCTCGCCGAGGTGAGCGGCAGTGTATAGTCTCTGAAGCCGAGGCACTGAATAAGAAGGCTCTTTGCCTTGTCAGATGCTTTGACTGAGAATTTTCCATCGTCTGTGGAAATTGCGAACTGTCCGGAAGTCTGATCCAGGACAGCGGCTCCCACGACCGGAGAGCCGTCGCTGCCGGACGTGATGGTTCCGGTAACAACTCTTGTCTGGCCGAATGCGGTGGCTGCGCATAATACGGCCGCAAGAAATCCTAAAATAAGCCTTTTCATAAAAAACAAATAAGTGTTAGACAGAATCTAATGTGTTCTCTTGTGTGTTTTGGTGTTAATGTTAATTGGTGGTGTTTTGGTGTTAAATCGGTTTAATTGGTTTTTGTTATTAAGTTTTTTTGGTGTAGTCGGTTTCAAAAAATCGGGATTACTTGCGGGTGATCTTCCAGGTGTTCCTGTCGATCGTCAGGCCTGCGGGCTCGAGGATGGACTCATAGTCAAGCTCGTCGGTGGTGTCCACATAGCGGCGCATCTTCTGCACGACCTCTGCTCCGCCCACGCTCTCGATGGTCTGCCAGAGACCTTCCTCGGTGAAGCCCTTGCCCTGCTTGTAGCAGTTGTTGTAGAGGAGGCGCATCACGTCGTCCAGGCTCTTCTCGCCGTTGGTGGCGGTGCGGATCTCGGTGTCGAGCAGGAAGGCCACGACAGGTCCCTTCACATAGTAGGAGATGATGGCGTCGTGAGCGTTGCTGTTGCGGTTGAAGAAGTTGAGCCAGATGTCATAGCTGCTGCTTCTGAGGCTCATGTGCTGGCGGCCGGGAGTGGACTCGGTGTCGCGGATATAGCCGGAGATGTAGTCGAAATGCTCCTGCTCGCTGATGATGCCGGCTCTCATGAGCATGGTGCTCTCATAGAAGCAGGTCACGCCTTCGCTGACCCAGAGGCCGGTGGTGTAGTTTTCCTTGTTATAGTCAAACGGCACGAGCTCCGCGGGACGGATGGCCTTGACGTTGTAGTTGTGGAAGAACTCGTGGGTGAGGAACTTCAGCATGCTGAGGTACTCGGCGCGGGTGTCGAAGTCCCAGTGGCCGGAAGTGTAGTCGGCCTGGGAAGCCTGGTGCTCAAGTCCGCCGCCGCCTGCTCCCATGAGCAGAAGGGTGTAAGAGTCATATGCGGTGTCGCCGAAGAGCTCGATCGCCTGGTCCACGGCCTTCAGGAAGTCCTCTGCCATGGGGCTTTCCTCCCAGCCTTTGGGAGTCTCGACAGCGAACTCATAGCTGTGTCCGTTGTGCTCGATGACTTCCACATAGTGGTTTCCGAAAAGGAGAGGGGAGTCATAGAGGACGTCGAAGTCGGGCGCATAATAGAGGTTGTCGCCTTTCTTCTCGAGAGCGGTGGATGTCTTGGTCCAGTTGGCGGGGGCGTTGAACTTCACGGTCACGGGATGGTTCACGCCGTTCTCCACATGCATGAACACTCCGTTGGGAGCCACGAAGGCGGCCTTGCCGTCCATTCTGCTTTCGGCCACGGAATAGGAGTCGGCGAGCACTCTGTAGCTCACGTGCACTTCCTTGGCGTTCTCCACTGTCCAGCCGTTCTTCTCAAGCTTGTCCCATTTGAGGGGATTGCCTTCGGCGTCGGCGGCATTGAAATCCATCAGATACTTGGGATAGTCCACCACGATGTAGTAGCCGGGAGCCCAGACGGGGAGTCTGAATGTGGTCTCGCCGGTGGCGACGGAGGGAATATAGTTCATGTCGACATTCAGGTATTTGCCTGTGGTGTCGAACGATACTTCATAGCTGATCTGGTAGTCGGATGCGACTTTTGCCTGCTTGCCTGAGCAGGACAGGAGGAGAACTGCAGCAGAAATGACTGCGAGAATCTTTTTCATGTGGGTTGGTTAGTTAGTTGCTAAACCCAAATATATGAATTTTGAAAAACAAAAGACAGAAAAAACTACTTTTTTTCCGCCTCAGGGCCCGTTTTTTTGCGGAAAATCTTATATCCGGTGGCTGCGATGACTATGGCCATCAGCGGGCTCAGGATGTTGAAAAAGCAGAACGGGATGTAGGCGAGAGTCGGGATTCCGAGTATGGTCGCCTGCGTCATTCCGCAGCTGCTCCACGGAATCAGCGGCGAGACCACGGTGGACGCGTCCTCCACCGAGCGGCTCAGCAGCCTGCCCTCATAGCCCTCTTCTTCGTATATGTCCCTGAAAATCTCCGATGTGAGCATGATCGAGAGATACTGGTCGGCGGCTATGGCGTCCATTATGGTGCCGGTGGCCACCGTGGATGTCACGAGGCCGGTTCTTCTCTTGGTGAGAGGGAGCAGGATGGCCGTGAGGTTGCGGAGCATTCCGCTGGCCTTCATGCAGGCTCCGAAGCAGATCGAGCATATCACCAGGAATATGGTGCTGAGCATGCCCTTCATGCCCTTGGTCGCCACCAGAGCGTTCACGTCGGCGTCGCCGGTGTCTATGGCCGTGCTGTTATAGAGCATCTCCACAGCGCCTATGCACTGGAGCTTGCCGAAAGCCCCGTCTCCGCCCACCGTCTTACCTATATTATACACTATGTCGGGCTGCGCGATCACCGCCAGTATGGCTCCCATTATGGCCGAAAGCCCCAGCACCGTGAAGGCGGAGAGCTTCCTGGCTATCAGCACCGCCGTCAGCACCGGAACAATCATCAGCCACGGGCTTATGTTGAAAGTGCCGGCGAGGCCGTCTCTGTAGCTCTGGATCATGGAGCTGTCGCCTTCGCTGTGCGAGAGGCCCATGACCAGGAATATCGCCAGGGTGATCACCGCGGCGGGGGTCGTCGTTATCATCATATACCGGACATGGCTGAACAGCGGCACCTTGTTGAAGGCGGCGGCCAGGATGGTCGTGTCCGACAGCGGCGAGATCTTGTCTCCGAAATATGCGCCCGAGATTATGGCTCCGGCTATGACGGGGCCGCTGAACCCTTCGGCGCGGCCTATGCCCAGCAGGGCCACTCCCACGGTGGCTATCGTGGTCCAGGAACTGCCTGTGGCCGTGGCCACTATGGCGCAGATGACGCAGCTCGTGATCAGGAAGACCTTCGGGCTTATGATCTGGACGCCGTAATAGATGAAGGCGGGCACTATGCCGCTCACCATCCACGAGCCGGAGAGCGCGCCGATCAGCAGCAGGATGAGTATGGCCATGGACAGGTCGCCCACGCTTTTGCCCATCTCGTCCTCAAAGGCTTTCCACGGGACCTTGAACAGCCATGTGCCCAGCGCGATGCACAGGCCTGCGGCGAGCAGCAGCACGACCTGGCTTCCGCCCGATATGGCTTCGCTTCCATAAACGGCGATGATGAACCAGAGCATCAGCGCCAGCGCCACGACTGGAATCAGCGAGACGGCGATCCTGAATTTAGGAGAGTCTTTCATGTGCGGGTTCGGTTTTATGGCCGGCCGTCACGGGTTTCACTATCTTGTAGCCGATTGCGGCCACGGTGATGCTGACGAGCGGGCCTATTATGTTGAAAAAGCAGAAGGGGAGATAGACCAGCGTGGGGACGCCCAGAATCGTGGCCTGGGTCATTCCGCAGCTGCTCCACGGATAGAGGGGCGAGGTGATGCTGGCGGAATCCTCCACCGTGCGGCTGAGCAGCCGCTTCTCATAGCCCTCTTTCTCGTATATGTCCTTGAACAGGTTGGATGTCAGGATTATGGCCAGGTACTGGTCGGAGACTATTCCGTTGAGCGCCGTGCCGGTGAACACCGTCGATGTCACCAGGCCGGTCCTGGTCCTGGTCAGAGGCAGCAGCAGCGAGGCCAGATGGCTGATCATGCCGCTTGCCCTCATGGCGCCGCCGAAGGTCATCGAGCATATGATGAGATACACGGTGTTCAGCATTCCGAGCATTCCCTTCGAAGCCACCAGCGAATCCACCTCCGCGTTGCCGGTGTTCACCTGGACCGTGTCATAGATCGAACGCATCACTCCGCCGAAATTGACCTTCCACTGCGGTCCGTCGGGGACCAGGCTCCTTCCGATCTCGTCCACTATCTGCGGCTGCGCGACCAGCGTGGCTATGACCGCCATGCACACGGAAAGGGTGAGCACTATCAGGGCCGGCGTCCTCTTGGCTATCATCACGCCGGTGAGTATCGGCACTGTCATCAGCCAGGGCGAGATGTGGAACTTGCCGTTGAGCACGTCGGTGTACATCGCGATCTGCGAGGTGTCGCCCCCGCCGTGCGAGAACCCCAGCACCGCAAACAGGGCGAGGGCTATGAGCATGGCCGGAGTGGTCGTTATCATCATATACTTGATGTGCGTGAACAGGGGCACCGTGTTTATGGACGAGGCCATGACGGTGGTGTCGGACAGCGGCGAGATCTTGTCTCCGAAATATGCGCCCGAGATTATGGCGCCGGCTATCATGCCGTCAGAGAAGCCCTCCGCGCGGCCTATGCCCAGCAGGGCCACGCCTATTGTGGCTATGGTGGTCCAGCTGCTGCCGATCATGACCGATATTATCGCGCATATGAGGCAGGCTGAGAACAGAAAGAATTTCGGGCTTATGATCTTGACTCCGTAGCAGATGAAGGTGGGGATTATGCCGCTGGCGGTCCATGTGCCCGAAATCGCGCCTATCAGGAAGAGTATCAGTATGGCCGAGGTGACGTCTGAGACGTTTTTCTCGATTTCCCGGGTGAAGGTCTCCCAGGGGGTCTTGAAAATCCACATCGACAGCCAGATGCACACTCCTGATGCCAGAAGCAGGGCCACCTGGCTTGCGCCGAGAATGGAATCGCTGCCGAAGATGGTTATGTTGACGGCCAGCGTGACTATGAGAACGATTATAGGCGCCAGCGACACGGATGTCCGGACTATTGTTTTCTTCTTTGGACTCATCGGTTAGTATTGATCATTTAATCGGCTTTAGAAGCCGGAACGACCTCCCAAGGTAGGAATAAAATTCAGAAAAACGGCCGGCCTGCGGGATATATTTCCGTTCTCCGGAAGAAAATCCGGATTTGTGATAAATTTTGCGGATAAATATTCATCCCATATTTCGCCGCAATCCAATTTGTCTCCGATTGGGTTGGTTTCTTGGAATTTATGCCTATATTTGCAGACTGATTGGCGCCGCAGTGGCGCCGCAATGTTGTTATCTAAATTTTTTGCACAATGGCTGAATATTTAATGCCTGAAAAAAAGCAAGAGATTTTCGCAAAGTACGGGAAGTCCAATACAGACACCGGCTCGCCTGAGAGTCAAGTTGCTTTATTCTCCTACCGTATCGCTCACCTCACCGAGCATGTGAAGAAGAACAAGAAGGATGTTGTCACCCGCCGTTCTCTTCTGCGCCTGGTCGGCAAGAGGCGTCAGCTTCTGGACTACCTCCAGAAGATCGACATCGAGAGATACAGAAACATCGTGAAGGAGCTCGGTCTCCGTCGATAAGACATACGGAAGGAATGCGAAAGGGGGTAGGAGCATACTATCCCCTTTTTTAGGATTCGCATTTAAAACATTGAAATTCCAATTATTTTTTAATGAACATCATCAATAAGAAAATCGAGTTATCCGACGGACGGGTAATCGAAATCGAGACCGGAAAGGTGGCCAAGCAGGCCGACGGCTCTGCTGTAGTGAAGATGGGCGGCACCGTGCTGCTCGCCACCGTGACATGTGCAAAGGAAGTGACGGAGGGAACGGATTTCCTTCCTCTTCAGGTTGACTACAAAGAGAAATTCTATGCCGCAGGAAGATTCCCCGGCGGCTTCATGAAGCGCGAAGGCAAGGCCTCCGACTATGAGGTGCTCATCGCAAGACTCGTGGACAGGGCTCTCAGGCCCCTTTTCCCCGACGATTTCCATCTTGCAGTGTTTGTGAACATATGGCTTGTTTCCGCCGAGAAGGACATCCAGCCCGACGCTCTTGCCGGACTTGCAGCTTCCGCCGCTCTCGCAGCCAGCGACCTGCCTTTCCTCGGCCCCATTTCCGAGGTCCGCGTCGCCAGGATCAACGGCCAGTTCAAGATTGACCCCAACTTCTCCGAAATGGAGAACGCCGACCTCGAGCTTATGGTCGCAGCCACCGAGAAGAACATCATGATGGTGGAGGGCGAGATGAACGAGGTCACCGAGGACGTGATGCTCGAGGCCATCAAGTTCGCCCACGAGGAGATCAAGAAGCACTGCCGCGTGCAGATGGAACTCACCAAAGACTGCGGCAAGGAAGTCAAGAGGGACTATCCTCACGACGAAGAGGACGAAGAGCTCCGCAAGGCCGTCCACGATTTCTGCTACGGCAAATGCTATGAGCTTGCAAAGGCCGCAAAGCCCAAGCAGGAGAGGACCGCAGGCTTCGAGCAGATCAAGGCCGACTTCCTCGCAACCCTTTCCGAAGAGGATCAGGAGGCAAAGGCCGCAATGGTCAACAGATACTATGCCCATGAGGAGAAAGAGGCCATGAGGAACCTCATCCTCGACGAGGGACGCCGTCTCGACGGCCGCACCACCGATGTGGTCCGCCCCATCTGGTGCGAAGTGAACTGCCTGCCCTGCGCCCACGGTTCCGCAATCTTCACCCGCGGAGAGACCCAGGCCCTGGCATCCGTCACCCTCGGAACAAAGATGGACATGAAGGAAATGGACGAGGTGCTCGTCCAGGACACTCAGCAGTTTGTCCTTCACTATAACTTCCCTCCTTTCGCCACTGGCGAGGCCAAGGCGCAGAGAGGTGTGGGCCGCCGCGAGATCGGTCACGGAAACCTGGCTTACAGGGCTCTCAAGGCCGTGATGCCCAAGGCTCCCGAGTTCCCCTATGCAGTGCGCGTCGTCTCCGACATTCTTGAGTCCAACGGTTCTTCTTCGCAGGCTTCCATCTGCGGAGGTTGCCTTGCCCTCATGGACGCCGGCGTGAAGATCAAGAAGCCCGTCGCAGGTGTGGCCATGGGTCTCATCACCGACGAGGAGCGCCCCAACGAGCGTTATGCCATCCTCACCGACATCCTCGGCGACGAGGACCATCTCGGAGACATGGACTTCAAGGTGGCCGGAACCAAGGACGGCATCACCGCCACCCAGATGGACATCAAGGTCAACGGTCTTTCCTACGAGGTTCTCGAGAAGGCTCTTGAGCAGGCCCGTCAGGGAAGGATGCACATCATGGGCGAGATGATGAAGGCCATCAGCGAGCCCCGCGAGGACTACAAGCCGTTCGTTCCCAGAATCGAGCAGTTTGAAATCAGCAAAGACTTCATCGGAGCCGTCATCGGCAAGGGCGGCGAGACCATACAGAAGATTCAGGCCGAGACCGGTGCCACCATCTCCATCGACGAGGAGAACGGCAAGGGCATCGTGGACATCGCGAGCGATGACGCCGAGGCCATGAGGAAGGCCAAGGAGTGGATCCTCAGCATCTGCGAGGTTCCCGAGGCCGGCAAGGTCTATCACGGCAAGGTCGTGTCCATCCTTGAGTTCGGCGCATTCGTGGAGATTCTGCCCGGCAAGGAAGGTCTGCTGCACATTTCCGAGATTGCATGGGACAAGACCGAGAAGGTCGAGGACGTGCTGAAGGAAGGCGACGAGGTCGATGTCAAGCTTCTTGAGATCGATGCCAAGTCCGGCAAGATGAGACTTTCCATGCGTGCCCTCCAGCCCAAACCGGAAGGATACGTGGAGCCTGAGCGCCGTCCGCGCGGCGACAGGGGAGACAGGGACCGCAGAGGCGGCGACAGGGATCGCCGCGGAGGTGACCGCGACCGTCGCGATGACCGCCGTGACGGAGACCGCCGCGAGAAAAGGTTTGACCGCCGTGACGACCGTCGCGACGGCGACCGCGGACCCCGCAGGCCTTTCCGCCAGGAGCATCAGGATGACGCTCCGGCCCAGGAACCCACCAATAACGAACCCGAAATATTCTAGGAAT
>CAZIFT010000054.1:0-11286 GCA_964538395.1 uncultured Muribaculaceae bacterium | reverse complement strand
CGCTTCGCGGCGGTCCCCCCGCTCATGATGCCGCGGGCAGCACAGGTCCCGGAGGAGACAGCCAAATGCCTGAAAGTTGATAATTGGCTTCAGGTGACAGGTTGCGGAGAGCATGTCCACCCCCGGACGTGGGCAGGGGGCGGGGCCCGCAAGATGCAAGTTCTGCGACAGCAGGACGAAGCAGATTGTGGGAGGGGCCGGAGCGAACGCAGTGAGCGGAGTCTCTCCGCAGCCTGTCACCTAGAAGCCGGGTAGATAACAAAAATAGGGATGACTAAAAATTTAGTCATCCCTATTTTTTGCCGCATGGCTGTTATCTCATCGGGGGCGGGCCGCCGGGGCCGCCGCCGGGACCACCGGGACCGCCAGGGCCGCCGGGACCCATTCCTCTGCCTATGCTCCTGCCGCCCATAGTTCCGAAACGGAAGGTGACGGAGAAGATAACATAGCGTCCCAGAGTGTTGTTGACAGTCTCACCGAGATACATGGAGCCGCTGCTAGGAGACACATTCTTCGACTGGTTGAATATGTCATAGGCGCTCACCGCAAGGGTGACGGTCTTCCTGAGAATCAGCTGAGAAATCTGCGCATTGAGAATAAACTCAGGATCGGGCTGAGTCGTATAGCCGTTATACCAGTTATAGTCAGCATCGGCATCAAAGCCCATTCCGAAATTGAACGTCCAGTCCATGGATGCGCTCAGCTGGTTGTTCCACTTCATCTTGTTCACATCCACAGAAGTGGACTTGATGGTGTTCCATGCCTTGGTCATGCTGGTTCTGCCGCCGAGCCTGAATTCCACCATATCGTTGCGGTAGGTGAAGCGCAGACGCTCGGAAACGCGGGTGCTCTGGTTCTTGTTCAGGGCGAAGGCGTCGGACTTGTCGAAGTCGGGCACATCGGCGAAGAACGCGTCATAGTCGAAAGTGCCTGCGGAAGCGTCATAATACCTGTCCATATCCAGAGTGCCCGATCCCTTATAATAAGAGGAAGTCTCGGAATAGCGGGCGTTGGTAAAGGACGATATCGAGAAGTTGGACTTGGCGATAGGGGTGTTGACCATCATCCTCACGGAGATGTTGCCCGAATTGTGTCCGTTCACGGGCATCGAGTAGCGGACACCGGTGCTGCCGGTCCATTCTGCGCTCACGATAGGATTCTGCACGAAGCCGCCGTCGATCGAAAGGTTCAGCGTAGAGAAAGTCTCCCTGTTGCTCTTGCGGTACTCGGCTCTGAAGTTGTGCGAGAAATAAGGCCTGAGGTTTATGTTACCGAAAGACACGCTCAGAGGGTTGGAGTTGTCCGGAACGCTCATCAGCTGGCTTGTGGACGGCTGCGAGGAATTTCCGAAATAGAAGAGCCTCATGTTGGTGTTGTCGTTCTTGTCATAGAAGACCATGGCCTGAGGCGACCAGTTCACGACCTGGCTCTTGTAGGCGGTGCCGTTGGTCTCGTTATAGGTGTTGGTGGGGTTGGCGCCGAAACCGACCTGGGCATGGAGCTTGTCGTTCTGGAACATGAGGTCAGCACCCACGCGCTGGTTGATGTAGCGGTTGACTATCTTGCTGGAATAGACATCGTTATAGGTCTCACCATTGGTGTCATAAGTCCTGTCCGAGCTGAAGTCGGAAGCGGTGGATCCGCTGTCCCAGGTGTCCTTCTGCGAGATGTTGCGGTTCCAGTTGAGGGAGTAGTTTCCCTCCAGATAGAGGTTCTTCGCGATGGGCTCGGTGTAGGTGAGGCGGCCGCCCAGGGATGCGGAATTGTTGTCCTGCGCATATCTCTGGTTGACCTTGTCAGAGCTCAGGAAGGTGACGCCGTCCTCGTCATAGGTGTCGGTCTGCGACTGGTTGAAGCCGTCCATCTTGTTGTGGCTGAAGCTATAGTCCACATTGAACGACAGCGTCCTGCCGGTCCTGCCCAACCTCTGCCTCAAGAGGAAGAAACCGCTTGCGGAAGCGTTCTTGCTGTCTCCCAGGTTGCTGTTGAAACCGTCGTTCTGGCGGGTCAGCGTGCCGTCGGCATAGGACCTGTTGGTGGTGAACGAGCTCTGCTCGTTGAAGTCGCCGGTGCCTATGTTGAACTGCGGCTGGAAGAGGATGGAAGTGCTCTTGGAGAACTCATGCTCGATGCGGGCACCGATGCGGTGGCCGCTGGTGTTGGAGTTGTTGGTTCCCCTGGTGATATAGTTGCGGTTGAAGTCGGACGACGACTCATCCTCTATATATGTCTTGTTGCTGTACTCCTCGGTGAAGTTCTTGGACCCGTTGTAGAGATAGTTGCCCTCGAGCTCCATCTTGTCATGGAACAGAGAGGTGCTTCCGTTGAGTCCGCCCATCCACGAGGTCGTGATTCCCTGGTTGGAACCGAAACCGCCGCTGCGCATGCCCCTCATCGCGTTGCCGGCCATGTCGTTGAATCCGCGGCTGTTGGCGTTGTTGGCATTGAGGATCACGCTGAGCTGGTGCTTGTCGGTGAAGTTGCCTATGAAGGCAGTGCCGCGATAGCGGAAGTCGTCGTTGTTGGAGACCTCGCTGTCGGAAGTGCCCGAAGAGGGAATGTCATGACCGGCTCCGGCCACCACATTGCCGAAGAGACCGTTCATCATGCCGGACTGGATGGAGAGGTCGATGACCGTCTCCTCATTGCCGTCGTCGATGCCGGTGAACTCGGCCTGCTCGGACTTCTTCTTGACCACCTTCACCTTGTCGATGATCTTGGCGGGGATGTTCTTGGAAGCCAGCTGGGGGTCGTCCAGGAAGAAGGTCTTTCCGTCTATGTATATCTTGCTGATTGTCTCGCCGTTGGAAGTGATGGAACCGTCATCGCCGACCTCCACGCCGGGCAGCTTCTTGAGCAGGCTCTCGAGCATGTCGTTGTCGGTGGTCTTGAAGGAAGAGGCGGTGTATTCCACGGTGTCCTTCTTGATCACTATGGGGTTGCCCACAGCGGACACGCTCGCGGCGTCCAGGACCTTGGTGTCGGGTTTCATCTGGATCTCGCCCAGGTCCACCTCGCCGGCCACGGTGATCTCGTCAGAGTACTCGACATAGCCCAGAAGCTCGGCCTTAAGGGTGTAGGAGCCGGCCTTCACGCCCTCGAGCTCGGCAAAGCCCTTGTCGTCGCTCAGGGTGTACCTGTAAGGGACAGTTTCCCCCGCCTTGGTAATCGACACGGTCGCATAGGCCACAGGGTCTCCGGAAGCCGCATCCTTCAGCTTGAGCTTCACGTCGCCCTCTGTCTGCTTGCCGGGGGAATCCTTCTGCCTGTCGGGGAAAGCAGAGGCTGTGAACGGCATGATGACCGTCACGGCGATGGCCACCATCAGCGCGACAAGTCCCTTCAGTCTTCTCATTTCCATTTTCACGTTTGAAATGTTCTCAAAAAACATGCGCCCGATGCCTACCGGACGCAAACACTCATTTAGACAACGCCACCTGGCGAAAGTTTAAAAAAGAATCTATGATTTTTCATTTTATTTCGACACCCTGTCGGGGTTGGCCTCAATGAACTTCTCCCAGCTCGTGGCGGCCTTGACACTGGACAGCGGGCTTGTCAGCTGATAATAGTGACACATGGCTATGGCAAGGGCGTCGGTGGCGTCCAGGTGCCGCTCCTCCATCTCGAAGCCCAGAGTCTTGCGCATCATCAGCGCCACCTGCTCCTTGGACGCGGCCCCGTTGCCGGTGACTGCCACCTTGGCCTTTCTCGGAGAATATTCATACACCCTTATGCCCCTCTCGGCCGCGGCCAGTATCGCCGCGCCCTGGGCCCTCCCCAGCTTGAATATGACCTGGGCGTTCTTCCCCATGAAGGGAGACTCGAGCGCCATGTCGTCGGGGCTGTAGAAGTCGCACAGATGCCCTATCTCGTCGAATATGCGGCGCAGCTTGGCATAGGCGTCCGACTCCTTTCTCAGGTCCACGGTGCCCATATCCACGAAAACCGGCCCGCCGGCCTGAATTTCAACGACCCCGAAGCCAAGCAGATTGGTTCCGGGGTCGATTCCTATTATCGTCCTGTTGTCCTTCATCAGTCGATGCAGTCGAACCCGGTGTAAGGCCTCAGGACCTCCGGGATCACTATCCTGTCTTCCTTCTGATTGTCCTCGAGCAGCGCGGCCACGACCCTCGGGAGGGCCAGCGAGCTGCCGTTCAGGGTGTGGCAGAGGTGCATCTTGCCGTCGGCTCCGCGATAGCGCAGGTGCAGGCGGTTGGCCTGATAGGTCTCGAAGTTGGAGACCGAAGAGATCTCAAGCCATCTTCCCTGGGCTGCGGACCAGAGCTCGAAGTCATAGGTTATGGCAGAAGTGAAGCTGAGGTCGCCTCCGCAAAGACGGAGAATCCTGTAGCGGAGTCCAAGCTCGTTCACCAGGCTCTCCACATGGGCGATCATCTCGTCGAGAGCGGCATAGGAGTTCTCGGGCTTCTCCACGCGGACTATCTCCACCTTGTCAAACTGGTGAAGACGGTTGAGGCCGCGGACGTCCTTGCCGTAGGAGCCGGCCTCCCTGCGGAAACAGGGGGTGTAGGCGGTGAGCTTCTGCGGGAAGTCATCCTCGGAGAGGATCACGTCCCTGAAGATGTTGGTCACGGGGACTTCGGCGGTGGGGACAAGATAGAAGTCGTCGAGGTTGGCGTGGTACATCTGGCCCTCCTTGTCGGGGAGCTGGCCTGTGCCGAAGCCGGAAGCGGCGTTCACGAGCACGGGAGGCTCAACCTCTCTGTAGCCGTCGGCGGTGTTCCTGTCCAGGAAGTAGTTTATGAGAGCCCTCTGGAGCTTGGCGCCCTTGCCCTTATAGACGGGGAAGCCGGCGCCGGTTATCTTGACTCCGAGGTCAAAGTCTATGATGTCATATTTCTTGCAGAGCTCCCAGTGGGGCAGGGCGTCTGCGGGAAGGTTCGGCTCGGGTCCGCCCATCTTGACCACGAGGTTGTCGGCCGAGCTTTTGCCTTCGGGGACAAGGTCGCAGGGGATGTTGGGGAGAAGCACGAGCTTGGCCTCGAGCTCCTTGTTGTTCTCGTCGGCCTCGGCGAGAAGGGCTCCGGATTTAGCCTTGAGAGCGGCGGTCTCGGCCTTGGCGGCCTCGGCCTCTTCCTTCTTGCCCTCCTTCATGAGCTTGCCGATCTTGGCGGCATAGGTCTTCTGGCTGGCGAGCAGCTCGTCGCTCTCGGCCTGAAGGCGGCGGCGGTTGGCGTCCAGCTCCAGGATGCGGTCGACTATCTCCTTGGCGTCGAAGTTCTTGACGGCCAGACGGCGCACGACGAAGTCGGGATCGTCACGGAGCAATTTCAGTGTAAGCATATCAGGAAAATGTTACTGTTCAATACAAAATGAAAGAGGACCGCACATCGGGGAACGAAGCGCAAGTCCTCTTTTTATCACTAGCAGGCGTTCCTCTTAATTCTCGAAAGGAATCACGGAAACGTAGGATTTGTCCTCCTTCTTGCGGGTGAACTTGACTGTACCGTCAACGAGAGCGTAGAGAGTGTGGTCCTTGCCCATTCCGACATTGGTCGAAGGGTTGTGGACAGTGCCCCTCTGGCGGACGATGATGTTGCCGGCCTTTACGGTCTCTCCACCGAATTTCTTGAGGCCGAGTCGTTTGCTATGCGATTCACGACCGTTCTTTGAACTGGATTGTCCTTTCTTATGTGCCATAGTTGTTTCCTCCTCTGATTAATTAAGCGATAGAATCGATCCTGATCTGGGTCAGCTTCTGACGGTGACCGTTCAGCTTCTGGAAGCCCTTGCGACGAATCTTCTTGAATACCAGCACCTTCTTTGCCTTCACGTCGTCGGCGAGGACGGTAGCCTTCACAACTGCGCCTTCCACATAGGGAGCGCCCACCTTTACGGCTCCCTCGTTGTCGATGAGGAGCACTTTGTTGAACTCAACCTGCTCGTCCTTCTTTGCGGCGAGACGGTTGCAGTAAAGCGTCGAGCCGGCCTCGACCTTGAACTGATGGCCGGCGATGTCTACGATTGCGTACATCTGTGTTTAAAAACTCTTAAAGTTCCGGTCGCAGGCGTCCGCTCCCTGAGGCGGATCTTTGTGTGCACAACGGCCATTTATCAATTAGCGCGCAAATATACACAAATTTCTTCATTCCGCAAACTCCGCCCCGCTCTTTTGAAAGCCGTCCCGAAATAGTCGCCGAATTGTTCCGCGACAGCTTCTTTTTAAGGTGGCGAATGAGTATATTCGCCATCATGAACTCTCCATTCATATATGACAAATATGTCACCGGCAAGGACTTCATAGGCCGAAAGGAGGATTGCGCCCAGCTGGCCGCCCTCATCGGGGAAGGCTCTCATGTGGCGCTCTATGACGTGCCGCGCAGCGGAAAGACTTCGCTGATCCAGCAGACCCTGTTCAACATGAAGCTGGCCGGAAAGCGGTTCATGGCCGGGCAGTTTTCCCTGCTGAACGTCCGCAGCGTGGCGGAGTTTCTCCTGCGCTACGGAGCGACGGCCGTCAGGGCCGCGGCCTCCACGCCGGACGAATATGAGAGCCTGGTGGGCCGCCATCTGGACGGGACCCGCTTTTTCTTCGACAGGAACGCCTATGCGGAAAGCGGCCGCGTGATTTCGCTCAGGGGCGAGCCCGAAGCCGGCGACATCGACGCCATGCTCCGCCTTCCCTGGGCCATAGCCGCCGAAAAGGGCCAGCCTCTGCTCATGATAATGGACGAGTTCCAGAACATAGACCTGACCGAAGACGGCGACGGCATATGCGCCGCCCTTGAGAAGGCGGCCGATGAGAAGGCCTCTGCCGCAGAGCCGGGCTGCGTCTTCATTTTCTGCGGGTCCATGGTCAATGCGATGAAGTCGATTTTCGAGGTCCGCCGGCGCTTCTACCGCAAGGCCACGCGCTTCGCGCTGGGCAGGATCGACGAGAAGGACATCATAGAGCATGTGGTGAAGGGCTTTCTGGTCGGGGGCAAGATAATCGAGCGCGAGCTGCTGCTGGGCACCTGCCGCCTGTTCAGGAACCATATGGGCTATATCAACCATTTCATAGCCATATGCGACTCTATGTCAAAGGGTTATATCGTGGAGGCGACGCTGATGGACGCGCTGGACGCCATTCTGGCCATACACCGGCCGCGCTTCATGGCCGCGATGAACAGTCTCACCACCTTCCAGGTGAGCATGCTGAAGGCGGTGCTGGACGGGGTCTCGAAGCTGTCGTCCTCGGAGGCGATCGACGCCTATTCGCTGAATTCCTCGGCCAACGTGAAGAGGCTCAAGGACGCTCTCGCGAAGAAGGAGCTGGTGGTGTTCGGGCCGGGCGACGAGGCCGTGCTGGAGGACCCGCTGTTCGAGTATTGGGTGAGGAAATATTATTTCGAAATGAAGGGATAGCATATCCCGTTTTATAAATCTATGGCTAAGAAGAAATTGGCAGTGCTTTCCGGCGCGGGAGTGAGCGCGGAGAGCGGTTTCAGCACATTCAGGGACAACGGCGGCTACTGGGACCGCTACGACCCGCAGGACGTGGCGTCCATCGAGGGCTGGGAGAGGGACCGGAAGCTGGTGCTGGATTTCTATAATTCGCTGCGCGCTCAGCTTAAGGATGCGCAGCCCAACGAGGCGCACAGGCTGATCGCCGGCCTGGAGCGGGACTATGACGTGACGGTGATCACCCAGAATGTGGACAATCTCCACGAAAGGGCCGGCAGCACCAGGGTCATCCACCTGCACGGCGAGCTCACCAAGGTCCGCCCGGAGCACGGAGTCTATGACCGGAGTTATTCCGAGGCCGAGGTGTTTGACATCGGCTATGGGGAAATCAGCCTGGGGGACAAGGCCCCGAACGGGGAGCAGCTGCGCCCGCACATAGTGTGGTTCGGGGAGGCGGTGCCCAAGATAGAGAGGGCCATGGACGTGGTCGCGGCCGCCGACATAATGCTGATAATCGGGACTTCGCTTTCGGTGTACCCTGCCGCAGGGCTTTACAGATATGCCGGGGCTGGCACTCCGATATATATAATAGACCCGAAGGAGGTGCCGGTGCGCGACCAGAGGATAGTGCATATCAGGGATATCGCCTCGAAGGGGATGGAGAAGTTCAGAAAAATTTTGGAAAACGGATGATTTGGCTTATATTTGCGTCCGCTAAGAAAAAGGGGGTGATTTAGAAATGATTATAGTACCTGTCAAAGAAGGAGAAAACATCGAGAGGGCTCTCAAGAGATTCAAGAGAAAATTCGAGAAGACCGGAACCGTCCGTGAACTCCGCGCCAGGAAGTGCTTCGAAAAGCCCTCGGTGAAGAAGAGAGTCAAAATGGAGAAGGCCATCTATGTGCAGCATCTCCAGCTCCAGGACGAGCAGTAATCCGTCGGATTTCCGACACGCCATAAAGGCTGACCCCACCGGTCAGCCTTTTTTGTTTGTGGTTTCCCCGGCCCGGCCGGGCTCTTTAGAAATTTCTGCCTGCCGCTGATGGATTATATCAATCGGTCCAGTAATGCGGCAATCTTCTCGCGCTCTCCGCTGCCTTTGGTTGACAGCCGCAAAATCGGCAGACCATAACTAGACAGTATATGGTCTTTCATCAGGTCGCGTTTATGTTGTTCCGTCTCGTCATTATGGAATGAATAGCCGTCGGTCTCAACCGCGAGGACTGGTCTTTTGCTTACACGGTTGATGATGAGGAAGTCCAGATGCGTACCGCAGTTGGAGGCATATTTTAACTCCTCTTCCGACATGAGTGACGTGTCTTTTACCACTTGCCGTAGCGGTATGTGGCAAAGGACTTTTAGACAGCCATAACGGGTATCGGACGATATGATGTCGCAGAGCAATGCATATGTCAGATTTTCCGAGGCATATTCTGAAATTGCCGGATGACTTTCAAGGAACGCCATGCGCTGCTCGGTGTATTGCGCATAGAGATAGTCGAAGATGGAGGCCAACTTGCTTTCCGTTACCGTGCAGTTGTTGTAGGCGATGTAATCGAGCAAGTCCATGATATTGCCTTTCTTCTCCTGCTCGTTGCCTGTCACCACAAGGCAGAACTTCTTCTTGGCCCTTGAAACGGCCACATTCAGCATGTTGGCATCGTCAGCAAAGTCGGAAATCTGATTATCCGCCACGCTTAATATGATAGCATCCTTTTCACGGCCCTGATATTTATGGATAGTCGCCGTCTCTATGTCCGGCAACTCCCGGCGGAAGGCTTCGACCTGATTGTTGTACGGGGTGACCACGCCAATGCTCTCATAGCCCTGCAGCTTGGGCAATATGCTATCCTTCACCACATCTATCTCGCGTTGGTTGTAGTGGTTGACGCAGTGATTGCCTATGATTGTCTTTTCGGCATAGAGCACATCTTTCTCTCCATGGTCTTCGGTCATGATGAGCAGGTCTCCGCCATAAAATTTCTGATTGCAGAAGTTGATAATGCGCGGATGACAGCGGTAGTGCTCACGCAACAGGGTCTCAGGGACATCCTTCACAACGTCGAGCACGGACTTCAGGAAACTGTTCTTCGCACAATCATACCCACCGGCAATATGGTATTGATTCATAATGACGTTGAGTTTCTGTCTGTCCTCGTCTGTCACCACATTAGGCAACTGCAACGTGTCGCCGACAATCACGGCATTGTGGGCGCAGGTCAAGGCCAAGGCGCCAGTTTCTATTGAGACCTGCGAGGCCTCGTCCATGATGATATAGTCGTATGGTTTGTCGGTGAACAGGCAATACCGGGCTGAGAATGTGGTGCTGAGCACGACCGGATATTGTTCCTTCAGGGCATCGCCGTGACATTCCAAATCTTTGACATCTGAGAAAACTATGCGCCCGTGCTTTCCATAATGGTCTGCCAATGAGGACTTGAACAAGCTCATTGATAGCTCCGTCAATGCGTTGGTCAAGCCCTTGGCGTCATAGTTGGCAAGTTCGTCTTTTATTTCATCGATTCGCGCTTCAATCTCACGCCGTCGGTTGAGATAGTAGAGCGTCTGCAACTCTTGGATAAGATGAGTGAGGTCAGCGCGGGTTGGCATATTCTTGATACGCAGGCGATAACGGCAGTTCCACTTTACCCATATCCATTTCAGCAGCCGCCATATTTTTGCTGAACGACTTGCCGGCTCTGGTTGTTCGCCATCTGACAGCGATTGAGATTCCAACCAAAGCCCAACGATGCGTCTGGAATCGTAATGACAGGACAACTTCCTGTCTTCGCTGATGCCGTTGTCCATGCAGAAGTGTTTCCATTCCAAGGCGAGGGCTTGCCGTTCCTGAAGCAATTCTGCATTCTCGTTTTGCAGAGCGAATACTTTGTCAATCTGTAGCAAGGTGTCATTCAGGTCTTGCCTCATACGCAGGCTGTCCTCTGCGGAGATGCTCCAATCTCTGCATTCTGTGGGGACTGCCGGCTGACTGGCAATGAAAGCTTCCTTGTTTTTCTTGCTTCCCAAAGATGCCACGATGAATGACAGTCCGTGTTTCTCCAGCTTCTCCTGCACATTGGCCGTCGCGGAGTTGTTGTTGGACACGACCATCACTGTCTTGCCTTGATGGACAATGTTGGCAATGATGTTGAGAATCGTCTGTGTCTTGCCTGTTCCCGGAGGCCCCTGTATTACGCTTAACTGATGCTCGAAGGCAGTAATCACCGCTTTCTTTTGGCTGGCGTTGCATCCGAACGGATAAATCAGGTCGGCATGGCCCAGACTGCGTGGCTTATGCTTTTCCGGACTGAGATAGCAAGCGGCGGCGGTGTCGTCGTCGATAAAGTCCACCTTTTCATAAAGCCCGGCCAGCAACCCGTCCCCCGTTTCTTCATAGCGGAGCGGGTTGGTCACCGCCACATTCTTCATATAGGCGAAGGTGTCTTTGGCCCGTTCCTCACTTAGACATGACGTGACGATTTTCACTCTGCCCGTAGTGTCATCTTCCACATAACCATTTGTATGGACTATCCGGAAATAGGTCTTCTCGCCAAGTGAAAACTTCCAGGCATCGCGAATGTCCGTTCTTTGCGTGCCGTCGACATATATCTTGCTTTCGGCAATGTTCACCCATTCGGGATTGCTAAGCCAGACTACCTTGCCCTTTCCGTAAACATATGTTTTGGGGCTGTTTTTGAAGCGCACATGAAATGCATTCGACCCGAAATTTTCGATTGAGTCGATTTGCAGGGTCTTGGCTTCTCCATTGAGTAATATGAAGTGGCGTGACAGGTCCATGACGTTTAGCGCAAGCTTTGCCCCGGCTAGTCTTTCAAGCAGGCCAAAGGAATGATTTTGACGCCGTCAGGACGGGCGTAG
>CAZIFT010000053.1:0-12031 GCA_964538395.1 uncultured Muribaculaceae bacterium | reverse complement strand
TTATGCGGATTATCTATTAATAGAACCTTGCGCGATTGTCCTTGACCTCTGCGTCATCCATCATGACAGGGAGGATAAGCTGGCTGTTATAGCTTGCATAGCGGGCGTCGCGGGCCTTAGCATCATCCTCGGTGTAATAAGAACCGGTGTCACGCGAAGTGACCTTGAACACATACACTCCGATGGAGCCGAGAACCGGACCGCAGACCTTTCCTTCGGGAGCGACGGAAACGGCGCCGATGAAGGCAGGATCAAGACCCTGGCTGTTGATGGAAGAGAAAGCGATGCCGCTCTGAGTGCTCACTGTGGAACCGAGCTTGCCTGCAATGGCCTCCATGTCGGTCAGACCTGCAATCAGCTCCTTGACCTCAGCCTGCTTCTTCTCGCCCTGCTTCTTCATGAGAAGAGACTGGCGGATGGTCGAAGCCACCTCGTTCACGCTTGCATAGCCCTCCTTGTGGATGTTCTTGACAGTGGCGATGAAGAAATAGTTGTTGTCGATGGTGAGAATCGGGGACACCTTGCCGGCCTTGTTCTCATAGACCCAACGGGTAACCTCCTTGGTGTTGTCGATTGCGCCGAGCTTGTCGGAGCTCTCGAGCATGCCGTTGACAGGATGAGAATAGACCTTCAGGCTGTCCACAGCCTTCTTATAGTTGTCATATCCGCCGGCTGCCATGGTTGCGAAGGTGTTGGCCTTGGCATAGTAGTCGTTGAATGTCTCCTTGCTTGCGAGGACGTCCTTCTCCAGGATAGCCACCTGCTTCTTCTCCACAGGCTGGCTCTTCTTGGTCACCAGGACGACATGTGTGCCATACTGAGTGTCGATGACATAAGGCTCGCCCACCTTTGCGGTGATCACAGACTCGAATCCGGGGATGATATAGCTCTGGGTCATCCAGCCGATGGCGCCGAGCTCACCGTCTGCCATGGAACTCTTGTCGAGGGAATAGGTGGCGGCGAGGTTGGAGATGTTCTCACCCTTCTTGATCACATTCACAAGGCTGTCGGCCTCGCTCTTGGCGTTGGTGCCCTGGAGCAGGATGTGCTTGACATATGCGGAGTCGGGAATCATCTTGGTATCCAGAACCCTGGCCACATAGAAGTTGTTCCTGCTGGTCATGATGTCGGACACTGCGGAGTTGCCCTCCCACACGAAGTTGTCGATACCGGAATAGACGGTGGAAAGCTCGCCCTTCTTGTACCAGTACTCGGAATAGGCCCTGTCGGAATTCTTGAGAAGGAAAGCCTTCATGTTGTCCGTGGAGGCGAACTCCTCATAGAGGCCGGCGACGGTCTCCTTCATGTCGTTGATGTCTTTCTCGGAAGGCACGACCTCATAGACGACATATTCCATGTCTCTGTTGGCCTGCTGCTTATAGAACTTCTTATGAGCGTTGTAGTATGCCTTGATCTCGCTGTCGGAGACGGAGAGAGTCGAGTCGGGCTGATATCCGAAGGGAATCATCACGAACTCAGCGTCGGCCGTGGTGTTGTTCTCGGCAATCTCGTTGCTCACCTGGAGAGAGTTCGGCAGGGAAGCTGCGGTGAAGAGAGAATAATACTTCTGGCTGTACTGGCTGCTGGATATCGAATTCTGAAGATAGTTCCAGTAAAGGCGGAGATTGCCGGACTGGTCAGAATTGACATTGTGGATGAAGTCGGAAAGCAGAGACCTGGAGAACTGGCCGTTCTCGTCGAGGAAAACGGGGTTCTGGGCAATGAGCGGAGAAAGGTCGTTGCCGGTGGTGAGATCCACCATCTCGGCCTCGCCCACGCGGATGCCGGCAGCCTGAGCCTTCTTGAGGAAAAGGTTCCTGTAGACCAGGTCCTGCCACACGGCGTTTCTGATCTGCTGCTGCGCCTCGGAGCCCTGTGCGGTGTTTCCGGTCGTCATCTCATTGATTGTGGTCATATTCTCCACCTCGGACTGGAAATCGGTGTAGGAAACGGATTTTCCGTTGATTTCGCCCACGTCATACTTGGAGGACATGTTCTGTACCGCGGAAATGATCTCGCTAGGATCGACTATGAAGGAAAGGAGGCCGATGGCGATGATGATCGATGCGGCCAGTCCGAACTTCACGCGGATTTTTTCAAGTACTGCCATTGTATTCTTTAATTTTTTAGTTTCTAAAACGCATAGACTGCGAAGATAGTAATTTTCCGCAATTTCATCAAAAGTAATGACATGGCCCTCACTTTTTCAGCCTCGGACCTATGAAATTGACGGTGTCCACAAGCACTTCGGTCGTGTCTTTCACTACGACTCCGTAGCTGTTGAACGGCCGGAGAATCACTGAATTGCGGGCCCTCTCGTCCGACTTCATCCCATAGCCCTGCATGAAGCCGTCCGGAGAGTACATCCTGATGTAGCAGTCCGTATAGATTTCCTTTGCGGTGCGGTCCCAATAGATAGTGTCGGTCTCCATGGTCTGGTCCTTCTCTATGTTCTTGATGACCACGTCGCCGAACGCCATCCACAGCTCCACGGTCTTGCCGTCGGTCTTTCTGGTGTCGTGCCTGGCACGGTCCGCGGTGATGGTGGACTCCAGCACCCCGTCGTCCTTATAGGCATAGACCTTGAGCCCTCCGGAAAAGATTTCGCTGGTGAGGGTGTCGGAATCATACCTCTCCATCCTGGCTGTCACGGCGCGCATCTGCATCTGCCCGTTCTTGGTCTGGAGCATATAGACGCTGTCCACAGTCTGCAGGGGCGTGGACGCCAGGTCTATGGCATCCGCTTCGGAAAGTTTTGACTTACAAGAAAAAACGAGGATAGCAACCGCGCAGGCGGTTGCCATCCTCGTCAATATTTTCATTCCTTTGTCCAAAGGAAAATCAGATTACTTCTGGGTTCTCACGGTAGTGGTGGCTCTGAGTCCGCCGCAGGAAACGGTGTAGGACTGGCCGTCCGTGATGTCATACATGAAGGCCTCAGCGGTCTGGGGATAGTACACGCTGTACTGGCGAATCATGTTGTTGCAGCTCTCGGTGAGGGACTCGTCGGCGTTCTTTGCCTTGTTCATGTAGTCCACAGCGACCCAGTAGGGAGCTCTGCGGGAGATTTCGTCACCGCCGCAGGACATTGTGCCCCAGATGGTTCCCATCAGATAGTAGCAGTTTCCTGCAAGACCGGGATCAGCCTCGAGAGCCCTCTGTGCGGCTGCATAACCCTTGGCGCCCATTCCGTTCTTGACGCAGAATGTAGCATATTCGAGATTATACTGGGCAATCTTGGCGGGATCGAGATCCTGGCTTGCGAGAGCCTCTTCCATGAACTTGGCTGCGGCTGCGGGGTCCTTGCTGGAGTTGAGCCTGAACAGGAAGTATGCGCTCTCGGCCGAAGGATTGAGGGTGTGCATGGTCGTGGCGGCCTTCAGATAGAGGTCGTTGTCGGTGCAGTTGTCGGCCGTGGACATCATCTTCACGATATTGGTGGCGAGGTCAAGGTCGTTGGAATTGGCCTCGTAGCGGGGGGTGAAGAGAGCGATCAGGTTCTCGCAGCTTGCCACCTTGCTCTGGATGAAGAGAGACTCCATGTCGGTCTTCACGTTCTCGTTCTGAGTCTTCTCGTTGTCGTTGGCGGGAGTCATCTCGCCCACGAGAGCTATATTCCTCTGATACACGGCGATGACATCGTCAGCGGAGACTTTGCCTTCCTTGTAGAGGTTGATGGCGGAGTTGATGTCGAAGAGAAGGAGGGAAGCCTTGGTCTTGCTGCCGAGCTTGCCGATGATTTCCTCGAGTCCGCTGTAAACTGCCTGGTCGTCGCCCTTGAGATAGTTGTTGAGGTCGGTTCCCTTGTTGTTCAGAGCGGTTGTGGCATATTTGGGATAGTACGCGGCCCTGGTCTCATGAAGGGTCAGAAGGGTGTCCACAAGGGCCTTCTTGTACTCGGCGTTGCCGGCGTTCTGGGTGATGAGCCTTCTCATCAGAGCGGTGCCGTCCACGAAAATTCCCTGACGGGACTGGGGAGGGCAGTATTTGTAGGCCTTTCTCCAGTTGGGGATGGCCTCGTTGTAATTCTTCTGTTTATAATACTCTGTGTAGTAGGAGAGGTACTTGATGCATTCAGCGCTGTCGGCTCCGAATTTGCTTTGCGCTTTGGCCGAGACGCCGAAAAGCATCACTGCTGCAAGTGCGATGAGTGTAATTTTTTTCATATTAAGTTTTAATGTTTATTGTTCGCTTTACTCGTAGAGGGTCTTCATGAACCAGAGGTCGTGAAGATTGATTCCGACTACAAAGGTGGCATAATTTTCTTTAATCATGTTGCCCTTCAGGCTTCCCCTCTGTCCGAGGTCCACTCCCAGGGTGAGGCCGTTGTACCATCTGAACACCGGCAGAGTCACTCCCAGAGTGATTCCGCGCGAATCCACGCGCTGGCCGTCCAGCTTGTAATAGGCCTGTTCATAATATACTCCGCACCTGTAGGCGCATTGCCTCAGATAATAGCGGATGTCGTTCCTGTTGGGGATATATTCGATTCCGGCCCTGAATGACTGGCTGCGGGTCGCCGAAAACACCGACGTCCCTACATTGGAGAAACCGGTTGTGGAACCCATTCCGGACGAAGACCAGTCGCTCATGGTGTAGTCAAACTCGACGGTCCACTTCTCTGGCATGCGGATGGATATTCCTATTCCGAACTCGTTGGCCAGAGACACGCTCTTGGTCTTGGCGAGGGTGTCCACATGGTGATATATGGTGTCCACCACGCTCGAGAGGGTGGCATATTTATAGTCAGTCACATGGCCCTTGAACTTGGACCCGGTCCTCCAGGTGGCGCCCACCGTGAGGTATTTGTTTCCTATAGGCTGAGAATACTGCACGCCCAGCTTGGCTCCGAAAGCGTTCAGGTCCATTTCATAACCGCTGCTTATGCTTCTGAAGCTGCTCTGCGAAAAGGACATGGACGTGGTCTTCTCTATGTTTCCGAAATAATATATTCCCTCAGCTCCCACGGAAAGCCTCTTCTTGAAGAACGAGGTTCCGAGGCCGGCATAGACCTGATAAATGCCGCCGGTGCCTTTGGAGCCGTAGTTGACGAAGCCGGACGTCGCGATGAGCGCAGGGTCATCGACATTATAGGAATAGCTGTAGCCCACGCTGCTGAAAGGGGACACGCCTATGAGCATGGCGGTGTTCCTGAACAGCGGAAAGCTCATGGCCAGGCTGCTTATGTTTATGTTGTTGTTGGCGGACTTGATGTCGCCCTGCTTATAGACCCGGTTGTCGCTCATCACTCCGAAGTCGAACATCACCGAGAGAGTGTCTCTTTCGGTGACTGCTGCAGGATTCAAAAGATTGACATACCGCTTGTCGCGGCCTGCGATTCCTACACCGCCCATGGACCTGTCGCGTGCGGAGCCACCCTGCATGAGGTCGCCCACCCCGAACACTGAGTACGGGGAAAAGGCGTTGTCAGCCCCATCCTGAGAAAAGGAAGGAACTGCAAACATCAGAGAAAGGAAGCTCATTGCCAATGCCCTACTGATTCTTCTTGACATATTCTTCAGCAATTATCGCCAGACCCATTAACACTAAATTACAAATCGCAAATATCGATTTTTTCGTTCTTTTTGCAAAATAAATTGCGTCCCCCCCGGTGAAAACGAGGACATTTTCCGGATGTCTGGCCGAGTAGCCCTCTATTTCAAACATTATGCCCGTAACTATTCCCCCGGTTATGGAAGACTTGAAATCCAGCCCCAGCTCAGGCGTTTCATCGGGCGTGTCCAGGAGCGGAAGAGCCCTCGAATATCTGTTAAGCGCCCTGAAGCGGGTCCGGCATCCGAGAGAGATGTTACCCCCTTCGTAACGGCCCTCCGCATCTATGAAATCCACTGTGAAAGTGGTGCCGAAGTCAAACAGCGTGCATCCTCTTCCCTTGAAAAGATATCTGGCCGCAATCAGCGCGGCGGCCCTGTCATAGCTCAGATAATCGGGCAGGTCATAGTCGCCGAGCAGCCCGGTGTGGGCCGAATCCAGCAGCACCAGACGGCCGCATTCCTTTTCAAACAGCTTCTCGTCAGCCGGCGAAATCGCATAGACCGAAGATATGACCATGACTTCGGGCCTGTCTCCGGCGGCGAGCGAAAGGATGAAATTCCTGACTTTTTCGCCCTGATACCTGAAGGTCTTGCCTATGGTCATGCCGTCGGAGCGCGAAGCCTTGACGGCGGTGTTGCCTATGTCTATTATCAGATTTGACATGCTGCTGCGGCTAAAAAACTGCGGGACGCAAAGTTATAAAAGTTTCTGAAGAGTATCCTTCGCCTTGCGGATGGAATCAACTTTTCTGGAAATGAGACGGTTCTTCCCGTTACGGTTGCTGAACTCGAAGACCCTTTCAAGCCCGGCCAGCTTCTCCATCACCTTCATGAAGCCGTCGGAGCGGTAATAGGGCGACATCTGGTTGGAGATGAAGAAGGCTATCATTATGCCGTTCTTGATTATGATTTTCTCGAAGCCAAGCTTTTCGCCGATCTGCCTTATGCGGACTATGTCAAAGAGATTGAGCAGCTCCTGAGGCATGGCGCCGAAACGGTCCTCGATTCTGGAGGCCATCTTCTCCAGCCCTTCGATGGTCTGAAGCGAGTCAAGCTCCTTGTATATGCGGATTTTCTCGGCGTTCACGTCTATGTAGCTGTCCGGAATCAGAGCCACCTGGTCGGTCTCTATGGTGCAGTCCTCCACATAGCTGTCCTTCACGTTCTTGGAAGTGAGGCCGGTCTCGAGACCGAGCTCCTCCATGGCCTCCGCGAGTATCTTCTGATAGGTCTCATAGCCCATGTCCGCGATGAATCCGCTCTGCTCGGCGCCGAGCAGGTTTCCGGCTCCGCGTATGTCCAGGTCCTGCATGGCTATGTTGAAGCCGCTGCCGAGGTCGGAGAACTCTTCGATGGCCTTCAGCCTCCGGCGGGCGTCATCGGTCAATGTGGTGAGAGGCGGGACTATCAGATAGCAGAAGCCCTTCCTGTTGGAACGTCCCACCCTGCCGCGAAGCTGATGCAGGTCGCTGAGACCGAAGTTCTGCGCCTGATTTATGATTATGGTGTTGGCGTTGGGGATGTCAAGGCCGCTCTCTATTATGGTGGTGGACAGCAACATGTCATAGTCGCCGTTGATGAAGTCCATCATCACGTTTTCCAGAGCCTTCGGGTCCATCTGCCCGTGACCCACGCATATCTTCATGTCCGGCTCCAGCCTGTGCAGAATATCATATATGGCCGGAAGCTCCTCCACGCGGTTATGCAGGAAGAATATCTGTCCGCCGCGCTTCAGTTCATAATCGATTATGCCCTTGACCTCATCCTCGTCGAAGAGGATTATTTCGGTCTGGGTGGGTATGCGGTTCGGGGGAGGAGTACTGATTATGGAAAGGTCCCTGGCTCCGAGAAGCGAGAACTGCAGCGTGCGCGGAATGGGAGTGGCGGTGAGAGTGAGAGTGTCCACCGACTCCTTCAGCTGGCGGAGTTTCTCCTTGGCGCTCACTCCGAACTTCTGCTCCTCGTCGATTATCAGCAGGCCCAAGTCCTTGAATTCAAACTCTTTGCCCAGAATCTTGTGAGTGCCGATCAGAATATCTATTTCGCCGGCCGCGAGCTTTCTCTTTATCTCTGAAATCTCTTTGGCCGTCCTGAGCCTGCTCACATATTCTATATTGCAGGGAAAATCCTTGAGGCGGTTGCTGAAAGTGTTGTAATGCTGGAGCGAAAGGATGGTCGTGGGCACCAGGACCGCCACCTGCTTGCTGTCGGTCACCGCCTTGAAAGCCGCCCTTATGGCCACTTCGGTCTTGCCGAATCCCACGTCGCCGCACACCAGACGGTCCATGGGGCTCTTGTCCTCCATATCCCTCTTAACAGCCTTGGTGGCCGTCATCTGGTCCGGAGTGTCCTCATACATGAACGACGACTCCAGCTCGGTCTGCATATAGGTGTCGGGAGAAAAGGCGAAACCGGCGGTCGATTTTCTTCTGGCATAAAGGTTTATGAGCTCCTTCGCTATGTCCTTCACCTTTGTCTTCGCCCTGGTCTTAAGAGCCTGCCAGGTGCCGGACCCCAGCTTGTTTATCTTGGGCGGAAGGGCGTCCTTGGACTTGTAGCGCGATATCTTGTGCAGCGAATGCACCGACACGAAGACCACATCGCCGTCCTTATACATAAGCTTCACCACCTCGTGGACCCTGTCCTTGTCGTCCCTCATCCTCACAAGGCCGCCGAATATTCCCACTCCGTGGTCTATATGGACTATATAGTCGCCTATATTGAAGGAACTCAAGTCATTGAGCGTCAGCTGCTCGCTCTTCTCCACCGAACGGCGTATGGCCGCCCTGTGGAAGCGGTCGAAGATTTCGTGGTCGGTATAGCAGCAGATTTTGTCCTCGTTGTCTATGAAGCCGTTATGGATGTTCTTGTCGGGCACGAACTCGGGAAGCAGGCCCTTGTTCTGGGACAGAATGGAGCTGAGCCTCTCCAGCTGAGACTTTTTCTCGCCATAGATATAGACCTTATAGCCGCTTTCGAGCTTTGTGCTTATGTCGGAGGCCAGCAGCTCGAAATTTTTGTTGAAAACAGGCTGCGGGCTTATGCTGAATTTCACCGCATCGGCGTCCTTGACAGATATCGGAACTTCCAGAAACACTCTGCGGAAAGATGAGAGATGCCCGAAGAAGTCCTTCTCCTTATACATATCCGAAGAGTCGAGCCACACCAGAGTGTCTTCGGGAAAAAGGTCTATGATGTCAGTTTCCTCTTCGCCTTCTCCCGCAACAAGTTCCGGGAAAATCTCCACCTCGTCCCTGTTCTCGACCGAAAGCTGGGTGTTGCAGTTGAACACGCTTATCTTTTCCACCTCGTCGCCGAAGAAAAATATGCGGAAAGGATTGTTGTGCGAATATGAGAATACGTCTATTATGGAGCCTCTTATGGAATACTGTCCGGGAGCCGAGACGAAGTCCACTCTCTCGAACTTCTTGTCATAGAGGATTTTATTTATTTCGTCGTGGCTGATTTCCTGGCCTACTTTTATTTTGAGGACGGCCCCTTCCATTTTCTTCTCGGCGGGAACGCCCTCTTCCAGAGCCTCGGGATAGGTCACTATTATAAGCAGTTCATCGTCCTTCCTCTCTATAAGCTTTCCTATGGCCGATGTTCTCTGCACGCCGAGCGAGGACTTATAGTTGCTCCTCTCCACGTTTTTGCCCGAGCCGGGCATGAAGAAGACCCTGTCGCCCTCCACCATGTTGTAGAGGTCGGATGAACAGTATTCGGCCGCGTCGGAATTGGGCAGTACCACCAGATGCACTCCGCTGCGGGCCGTCATTCCCAGCACGGCCCATCTTGCGGACAGGAAAAGTCCGCTGCAGAATGTGGTGCGTCCGCTCTTCAGCCTTGAGGCCAGCAGTGCGGCCGATTTAGAACATATGTCCATCAGTCTTTATCTCTTTCTATAGTTTTCCACATTCATCTGTTGAAAACCTGCGGAAAACTCAATTTTTAACTCACAGCCCGTGTCGATAACTTTTCCGAAAGCGGGAGGTTATCCGCAACGCCTTTTCCGTCCACATTTTTTCAATATTCCCTCCACCGGCATTTTCAACATGAATATTTTCGCATATGTCTGAAAATCAATGGTGTTTCGGGGTTATCAACATTTCCTCAGGAGTATAATAACCAATAAGGATTAAAATATAAAAACCTATATTTGTATGTGTTTTTGATGATGCGCGATGTCGGAAGAATTCAACCCATATTCTCCAAGTGCCGGCAAAGATAAGGATTTAGAAGGAATTGTCAGGCCGCAGGAACTGTCCGATTTCACCGGACAGAATAAAATAATATCCAACCTGAAGATTTTCATCAAGGCGGCCAAGCTTCGCGGCGAATCCCTTGACCATGTGCTTTTTCACGGCCCTCCCGGACTGGGAAAGACCACTCTGGCGCACATCATAGCCAACGAGCTCGGGGTGAACATGAAGATAACCTCCGGCCCCGTGCTGGACAAGCCCGGCGACCTTGCTGGCCTTCTCACCTCGCTCGAGAAGGGCGACGTCCTCTTCATAGACGAGATTCACAGGCTTTCTCCCGAAGTGGAGGAGTATCTATATTCCGCGATGGAGGATTATGTCATAGACATAATGATCGACAAGGGGCCCGGAGCCAGGTCGGTGAGGATAAACCTCAATCCGTTCACTCTGGTGGGCGCTACGACCAGGAGCGGTCTGCTCACTGCGCCTCTGCGCGCCAGGTTCGGAATCACCTTCGCCCTGGAATATTACGATGTAGATGACCTTATAAAGATAATAGAGCGCAGCGCCGCAATACTCAAGATAGGCATAGAGCGCAAGGCGGCCATAGAGATAGCCATGCGCAGCCGCGGCACTCCGCGAATCGCCAATGCCCTGCTCCGCAGGGTGAGGGATTTCGCACAGGTGGAGGGCGACGGTCACATAGACCTTGCCATAGCCCGGCTGGCCCTTGACGCCCTCAACATAGACAAGCGCGGACTGGACCAGATCGACAACAAGATTCTGCGGACCATAATCACCAAATTCAAGGGCGGACCGGTGGGAATCAGCACCATAGCCACCGCTGTGGGCGAGGACACCGGCACTGTGGAAGAGGTCTATGAGCCGTTCCTCATAAAGGAGGGATATATCCAGAGGACGCTCCGCGGAAGGATAGCCACCGAGACTGCCTACCGCCACCTCGGACTGGAGAAATATCTGTCAACGGGGGCAGGAGAGGATTTCTCCGAGCCTTCGGTCTTCGACTCCGCCGAGTGACAAAATAGCCGAAATCTCAATTAAAACGCCTTCCTTAATTGCGGATTATCTTAAAAATAGCTAAACTTGCACAATTATTAGCATAGATTAATCGAGATCTTATAATCCAACAATAATTTATATGGCCGATAAATTAAATTCCAAGATTCCTGACGGACCTTTAGCTGAAAAATGGACTAAAAGAAAGTCGGAAATCCATCTTGTTAGCCCCAACAACAAGAGAAAACTCGAAATCATCGTTGTAGGTACCGGTCTTGGAGGAGCTTCCGCAGCTGCCTCCCTCGGAGAACTCGGCTACAATGTGAAGATTTTCTGCATCAGCGACTCTCCCCGCAGGGCGCATTCCATCGCCGCTCAGGGTGGTATCAACGCAGCCAAGAACTATCAGAACGACAACGACTCCATCTATCGTCTCTTCTATGACACGATCAAGGGTGGTGACTATCGCGCAAGAGAGGCCAACGTTTACCGTCTCGCTGAAGTGAGCGCCGCCATCATCGACCAGTGCGTCGCCCAGGGCATTCCTTTCGCCCGCGAATACGGCGGATACCTCGCCAACAGATCTTTCGGCGGCGTGCAGGTGAGCCGCACCTTCTATGCAAGGGGACAAACCGGCCAGCAGCTTCTGCTCGGTGCCTATGCTTCTCTCAACAAGGAGATTGCAGCCGGAACCGTCAAGAGCTATCCCCGCCACGAGATGCTCGACCTGGTCGTCATCAACGGTGAGGCCAAGGGTATCATAGCCAGAAACCTTGTCACCGGAAAGCTTGAAAGATTCGGTGCCCACGCCGTGGTCATCGCCACCGGCGGATATGGCAACACCTACTTCCTTTCCACCAACGCCATGAACAGCAACGGTTCGGCCGCATGGCAGTGCTACAAGAAGGGCGCATATTTTGCAAATCCCTGCTTCGCGCAGATTCATCCTACCTGCATCCCGGTCCACGGTGACCAGCAGTGCAAGCTCACCCTCATGTCAGAGTCGCTCAGAAACGACGGTAGAATCTGGGTGCCCAAGAAGAAAGAGGATGTGATGAAGCTGAGGAAGCACGAGATCAAGGCTTCCCAGATTCCTGAAGAGGACAGAGACTACTATCTCGAGCGCCGTTACCCCGCTTTCGGTAACCTGGTGCCCCGTGACGTGGCTTCCCGTGCCGCCAAGGAGAGATGCGACGCCGGCTACGGTGTCAACGAGACCGGTCTCGCCGTGTTCCTTGACTTCTCCGAGGCCATCAA
>CAZIFT010000052.1:0-12089 GCA_964538395.1 uncultured Muribaculaceae bacterium | reverse complement strand
TCGAGGTCACATGCCACTGATGGCCCACAAGGCCTATCTATCACACTTAGAGCACTTTACAAGAGGCCTAAGTCGAGCCGACCCGCATCTGGCGGCCCTGTAGCGGGTCATGCCTCGACTTAACTTTTCCAAGAATGCCCCGGCACTAGCCGATCTTGAGGCGGGACCAGAGGCAGGAGGGGATGAGGCGCCAGAGGGCGGTGAGGATGCGGTAGCGCCAGTCGATGACGCGGACGCGCCGGCGGCGCAGGATGGCGCGGAGGATGGAGCGGGCGACCCTGTCGGCATCCATCTGCATGGGATAGCGGTGGCCGTCGGCAAGGAGCGCGGTGCGCACGAAGCCGGGCCGGATATCGGTGAGGTCTATGCTGAGGCCCCGCATGAAGGCCTGCTGGCGGAGAGCTTCGATGTATGTACTGCTGAAGGCCTTGGTGGCGCTGTAGGCCGGAGCCGCGCCGAGGCCCTTGGTGCCGGCGATGGAGGTCACTGCGACTATATGGCCGCCTCCGCATGAAGCGAAATGGCGGTAGACGGCGCCGATGAGGCGGGCGAAGCCGGCGGCGTTGGTGTCCACCGTCTTCAATTCCTTGTCAGCATCCAATGAGTGATTCTGCCAGCCGACTCCGGCCACATGGACATAGACATCAATCCCGCCCATAGACTCAATCAGCTGCAGCAGAGCGGCATCCGCATCGGCCGAAGTCACGTCCAGCGCCGCCGTGCGGACCCGGCCCGGATATCCGGCCGCCAGCTCCTCGAGAGGGGCGGTCCGTCGCGCAGCCAGCCCCAAGGTCCAGCCCTCATCCGCCATAAGCCTTGCAAGCGCCAGCCCTATGCCGGAGGACGCTCCGACAATCACTGCTTTTTTTCCATTGATTTCTTTTCCCATAGAGCCACAAATCTTGTCTGCCGGAAGCCCGGCCGTCCAGACGCAAAAAACCGCACCGGACAAAAGCCCCGTCCGCCGGATCAGCACCCCGCCGAAAGCGGAAAGCTACTCCACATAAAGCAGCAGGCCCTTGAGGTACTCGCCTTCAGGATGATAGATATTCACGGCATGGTCCGCCGGCTGGCAGAGCCTGTCGAGAATGCGCACGCTGCGCCCGGCCTGGGCCGCAGCAGAGAACACTGCAAGCGCGAACGACTCCTTGTCCACCACCTGCGAGCAGCTGAAAGTGAACACCAGCCCGCCCGCGGCCACCTTCTCGATGGCGGCGGCGTTAAGCCTCTGATAGGCCCTGAGCGCATTGTGCAGAGCCCCGCGGTGCTTCGCGAAAGCCGGCGGGTCCACAATCATCAGGTCATATTCATCCTCCGGCAGCTTCTTGAGCCAGTCTATGGCATCCGTGCATACGGAATTGTGGCGCGAAGGGTCGAAACCGTTCAGGGCCACATTCCTGTCCAGCATCTCCACCGCCTTGGCGGAGCTGTCCACAGAAGTCACATGCTCGGCGCCGGCAGCCAGCGCATAGACCGAAAATCCGCCGGTGTAGCAGAACAGGTTCAGAACCTTGCGCCCCCGGGCATACTTGCCCACCAGCGCCCTGTTCTCCCTCTGGTCCAGGAAAAAGCCAGTCTTCTGGCCCTCGGTCCAGTTGACCGTGAACCTGTTGCCGTTCTCCAGAACAGTAAGCTCATCGGCTGTGAAATCGTCGCGGCGCCACAGATAGCCGTCCACAGCGTTCAGCCCGGCCTTGAACGGAGCCGTGCCGGAACTCTTGTCATAGACGGCGCGGAGAGTGTCGCCATAGACCTTGCGCAGAGCCTCCGCTATCCGCCCCTTGGAGCGGAACATGCCCACGGAATGGGCCTGCAGCACACAGACTCCCGCATAATAGTCAATCACCAGACCCGGAAGATTGTCCCCCTCGCCGTGGACCAGCCTGTAACAGTCGGTGTCCCCGCCAGGAACAGCCAGCCCGCAGGCCACCCTCACCGCAAGCGCGCGGCTCAGCATGACCTCCCAGAAATCGGGAGCCAGGGCCGGAGAGTCAAAACTCAGCACCCGGACCGCAATGGAGCCTATCTGATAATGCCCGCAGGCAAGGAACTCGCCCTCGGCGGAATAGACTCCCACGAGGTCGCCCTCGGCCGGAGCGCCCACAATCTGGGCGATGGCTCCGGAAAAGACCCACGGATGAAACCTGCGCAGGGACTCATCCCTGCCTTTCTTCAATATTATCTTCACCATCTGGTTTTTCTGTTTCAAGAAGTTTCTGATACATGGCCCGGCACACCCACGCGTCGGTCGCCGCATATTTCTGCTGCGACTCCGAAAGAGTCTCGGCCTCCCAGTTGGAAAGCTGCTGGGTCTTGGAGATCTTGACCCCCAGGATTATGGCCGCCATCTTCTTCACGCTCTTGTCGCGTATGCCATAGTCGCCCACGACCTTCTGCAGGTCCACAAAGCCAGCCTCCCTGAAAGGAGTGTATTTCTTGAGCCCGCGGATGTCGTCAAGCACCGCCGCCCCCACCTTGATTATCCGGGGATTGGCCAGAATAGCCGCCACCCTCCTGTCCAGGCCGCCGAGCTTGATGCGGAAAAGGAAGGCCTTCTCCGCGCCCGACAGCTGAAGCAGCGAAGTGCCATACTGGGGCTGTCCCGGGCTGAAACAGGGGCGGGATTCGGTGTCGAAGCCGATCATCTTCTTGGACTTGAGATACCGGACGGCGTCGTCCAGCTCCTTTCCGGGCTTGTCTATTACATGGATTTCTCCGGCGAAACTTGCCTTGGGCAGTTTTTCTATCTCTTCAGGGGCGATTGAGCTAACGAACATAAATTGAATAGGACTTGGGCGCGCGGGACTGCATGAATTCCGCCATTGACTCGGGGAAATACCGGTCCCGCAGCTCGACCAGCGAAAAGTCGGGCTGTCCCGCGGAGGTCTTTCTGCTGTACTTGTAGGCGAAGGAAAATCCTCCGTCGACATCATAGACATCTTCGGGAAGGTTCACGGAAGGATATGTGATATAGAACTTGAGGTCGGGATATGCGACCCTGTGGGTGAATGCGTTATATTTTCTCAGCCAGGCGTTGCACTCGTCGGCGATGGCCCGCGCGGCAGAGACGCACACGAGGTCCTCCGAGAGCATGTTCCTGTACTGCAGCAGGTTGTCCTCGTCGGTGGACTGGAGCTCGGCGACCGCGGAGATGAATTCGTCATAGGACACTCCCCTCTCGTCGAGCAGGATAGCATCGATTTTTCCGGCCCCGCCGCTCTCCGTGTAGCGGTCGAGCAGGCCTATGAGGGCCCTGCGGACCTGGCGGTGCGCGTTCAGAGAGTCGCTGTGCGAAGCGAAGACCGAGAAACGGGAACCGTCCCCGCGCTCGGAGAGAATGTCAGACAACACAGGGGCATAGACATCGGCCTTCACGTTGTCGGCGCCGCCCCAGACCAGCATGTTCACGGGGCCTTTGCGACGGGCCAGGACATAGCCGGCCATCGAGCTGACCGGAGTGATCACGGCCATCGGGGAGCCGGCGGCCGAAAGCAGCGAGTCTATGTCGCTCTGGCCATATGCCGATGCCGACGAAGATGCGAAAATCACGGCCTTGGCCCTCTGGCGGAACATGGTCCCGGTGCTGTCGAACGGGCTCTGCAGGCACACGGTGTCCACCGCAGAGAGGAAGTTCCTCAGATTGACCTCCTTGAGGAAGTCGGAATTGCCCAGCGAAAGATAGCCGCCATAGGGATAGTTCGCGAAGTCGAGAATCTCGGCGAAGGTCTCTCCGGCGAAGTCCGGAAGCCCGTCGCTGCGGGAAGTGCCGGATATGTTGTCGTGCAGGTCGCACGAAATCAGCTCTTCGGAAAGCAGAAGCGCGTCCTCGGGAGCCCCGATCACCGCTATGGTTCCGCGGCTGTCCCCCGCCCTGCCGGCGGCCACGCTCCTGTAGCCATAAGACGTGGTGTCTTCCAGAATCTTGAGCGTGAGGGGAATCACCGATGTGTCCGCCACCTTCTTCCCAGTGCAGGAGAACAGGCAGGCGGAAACGGCCGCGAGAAAAATATACCGGAGAAGTTTCATCTGTGTCGCGCGGAAATGATTGGTTCACAAAAGTAGTAAAAAACGCCAACATGGCGGCCATGCGAGGTTGATTATTCGGTCCATATTGATTATGTTTGTAGATACTAACTCAAATCTACGCCTAGATGAAAGCTTTACACACCATTCTTGCGGCGTTTGCATCGACACTCTGCATCACCGCCGCCGCCCAGAACGGCGAATATGAATTCACCGTCGTGAAGGAAAACCCCATCACCTCCATCAAGAACCAGAACCGCTCCGGCACCTGCTGGTGCTTCTCCGGCCTCTCGTTCCTCGAGTCCGAGGCCATAAGGATAAACAAGATCAAGGACAAGGACGCCTATCCGGACTTCTCCGAGATGTTCATCGTCAGCCACTCCTATCAGACCCGCGCCGACAAATACGTCAGGCTGGACGGCAATCTGACCTTCGGCCCCGGCAGCGAGTGCGAGGACGTGCTCCACATCATGAAGGACTATGGTCTGGTCCCGCAGAGCGTGATGCCCGGCCTCAACTACGGCACCGAGCTTCCCGTGCACGGTGAGCTGGACGCAGTGCTCAAGGCCTATGTGGAGGCTGTCAACACCCTTCCCAACTCGACCCTCTCCACCGCATGGCTCAGAGGCTTCACCGGCATTCTGGACGCATATTTCGGAGAGTGCCCCGTGGAGTTCGAGTACCAGGGCAAGAGCTACACTCCCCGCTCCTATGCCGACAGCTACAACCTCAACGCCGACGACTATGTGTCTCTGACATCGTTCACACACCATCCCTTCTACACTAAGTTCCCTATCGAGATCGCCGACAACTGGCGCTATGACCAGGCCTACAACCTCCCTCTCGACGAGCTCATGGACGTGCTGTTCGGAGCCATTGAAAAAGGCTACACGACCACATGGGGCGGCGACGTGAGCGAGCCCGGCTTCACCAGGAACGGCATCGCAGTCATCCCCGACACCGACGCTCCCGCCAGCACCTCCGGTTCCGACCAGGAAAGATGGGTGGGCAAGGACAACAGCCAGCCCGAGGCCAAGGCCGAGAACAGCGTTCCCCGCGAGAAGGCCATAAGCCAGGAAGACCGCCAGAAGGGCTTCGATGAGAAGACCACCACCGATGACCACGGAATGCAGGCCTTCGGAATCGCCAAGGACCAGAACGGCACACGCTACCTCATGATCAAGAACTCCTGGGGCGAGACCGGAAAATACAAGGGCATATGGTACATCTCCGAGTCCTTCACCAGGGCCAAGATGATTGACTTCGTGGTCCACAAGGACGCCCTTCCCAAGGAGCTCAAGGCAAAGCTCGGAATAAAGTAATGCGTTCCGTTTTAAGGATAATCCCCAACACAATCACCTCGATGAACCTCATTTCGGGTTCACTCGGGGTGATTTCCTGTCTCGGCGGGCATTTCCAGACGGCGTTTCTGTTCATGCTGGCTTCGGCCGTGTTCGATTTCTTCGACGGCATGAGCGCAAAGGCGCTGGGAGTGGCCTCGGACATAGGCAAGGAGCTGGATTCGCTGGCCGACGTGGTCAGTTTCGGAGTCCTGCCCTCGCTCATGCTGTTCTCGCTTATGCGCGGGGAAGGCGCCGGATGGACGATGTACGTTCCGCTCGTGCTCGCGGCCTTTTCGGCCCTGAGGCTGGCCAAGTTCAATCTTGACGAGCGTCAGCACGACAGCTTCATCGGCCTCGCGACTCCTTCTGCGGCCATGATATGCGGCTCCCTCACCTGCTATGCGGAGAGCTGCGGCACCGGTTCGCGGATTATGGACCTGTGCTCGAGCCCCTGGTTCCTCCCGCTGCTGGCGGTGGTCCTTTCGGCCCTGCTGGTCAGCGAGATACCCATGTTCGCGATGAAGATGTCCAAGAGCGGGACTCCGCGCCGCACCGTGGTGCTGAGAATCGTGTTCTTCGCCCTTTCCGCCGCGGCGGCGCTGTGCGTGCTCATCTTCCGCGGCCACTGGTCCCTCGTGGTGCTGGCCGCCTTCGTGATCTATATCATGGTGAATGTCTGCGCATTGCCGGGCCACAGGGCAGGCCGGGCATAGAACGCATATGGCAAAAAACAATGGCCGGACGGTCCAAGCGGGACTTTCCGGCCATTGTTTTATATGCTGAATTCTTATACGAAATTCTTGAAGCCCTTGGCCAGTCCGCCGGCGGAGGTTTCTTTGTAGAGCGAAGGCAGGTCCTTGCCGGTCTGCTTCATCACCTCCACCACGTGGTCGAACGAGATGCGGTGGAAGCCGTCGGAGAAGGACGCATAGACATTGGAGTCCAGCGCTCTGGCGGCGGCGAAGGCGTTTCGCTCTATGCAGGGAATCTGCACGAGGCCGCAGACGGGGTCGCAGGTCATGCCCAGATGGTGCTCGAGGCCCATTTCGGCGGCATATTCAATCTGCGTGGGGCTTCCGCCGAAGAGCTGGGTCGCAGCGGCGGCGGCCATGGCGCAGGCCACTCCCACCTCGCCCTGGCAGCCCACTTCGGCGCCGGAGATGGAGGCGTTGGCCTTAACCACATTGCCGAAGATGCCGGCGGTGGCCAGCGCGTGCTGGATCTTCTTGTCGGAGAAGCCGTGTCCGTTGGCCAGATGGTAGAGGACGGCGGGGATGACTCCGCACGAGCCGCAGGTGGGCGCCGTGACTATGGTTCCGCCGCAGGCGTTCTCCTCGCTCACGGCCAGAGCATATGAAAATACCAGTCCGCGGGACTGCATGCTGGTCTTGTAGCCGCATGCCCTTATGTTATAGGTGGAAGCCTTGCGGGAGATTCTGAGGGGTCCGGGCAGGGCGCCCTCGGCCTCAAGACCGTTCTTCACGGCCTGTTGCATAGCCTCCCAGACATACTGCAGATAGTCCCATATGTCCTTGCCCTCGCACATCTCCACATATTCCCAGTAGCTGCGGCCGTTGTTCTGGCACCATTTCATTATCTGGCTGAGATTCTGGAGGTTATAGACCTCGTCACCGAGATCGACGGTGTTGTTCTCGCCGGTGGAGAGGGCGCCGCCGCCTATGCTGTAAACGGTCCAGCTGTCGGTCACCCTGCCTTCTTCGTCCATGGACTTGAAATCCATTCCGTTGGGATGGAAGGGCAGGAACACCGTGGGCTTCCATATTATCTTGAGAGGGGCGAGCTTGCTGAGGACTTCCTTGATGGCGACGTCGGTCATATGTCCCTTGCCGGTGGCGGCGAGGCTGCCGTAGAGGGTCACCTCGAAGGCTTTGGCGTCGCGGTGCTTCTCGGCGAACATTTCGGCCGCTCTCTGCGGACCCATCGTGTGACTGGAAGAGGGTCCTTTTCCGACCCTGTATAGTTCTCTGAGAGATTTCATTGTTTTAACCTCAAAATGTTAACAAATATCAGTCTGCGGATAATTTTATTTACAGATATTTACTATATATTTGCCTTTGGTATGATTTTAAAACCCGCAAACCATGCAGACGGGCCGGGCCCGTCATTTGGGGTGCAAATTTATTAAAATTTAACAACCATTG
The DNA here is from genome assembly GCA_964538395.1 of uncultured Muribaculaceae bacterium. Classification (GTDB taxonomy): domain Bacteria; phylum Bacteroidota; class Bacteroidia; order Bacteroidales; family UBA932; genus Cryptobacteroides. Next base: position 4,561 of record CAZIFT010000052.1, on the reverse strand, counting down.
ATATAAACAGATGGAAGAAAATCTCAAACACACGTGCCTCTATGACCGCCATGTGCGGCTCGGAGCCAAGATGAGCCCCTTCGGCGGCTTCATGATGCCGATCCAGTATTCCTCCATAATAGAGGAGCACAACGCCGTGCGCCAGCATGCCGGAATGTTCGACGTGTCCCACATGGGTGAGATTTTCATCAGCGGGCCCGACTCGGAGAAGTTCATAAACCACATCTTCACCAACGACATCTCTCCCCTGGCCGAGGGTCAGGCCGTCTATGGGATGCTTCTCTATCCCGACGGCGGGACGGTGGACGACATCCTCGTATATAAGGAGTATAAGCCCGAAAGCTGGCTGCTGGTGGTCAACGCCGCCAACATCGACAAGGACCACAGCTGGATCCTGGACCATGCTGATGGCTATAACGTGGTGATTGACAATCAGTCGGAGAAATGGGGCCAGCTCGCGGTCCAGGGCCCGGAGGCCGAGGCGAAGCTGCACGAAGTGCTGGGCACCGACCTTTCGGAGCTCAAGTTCTACTGCTTCTATGACCTGACGCTCGGCGGGCAGAGGGTGATAATCAGCCGCACCGGCTACACGGGCGAGGACGGTTTCGAGATCTTTGCGGAGCCCGCCAGGACCGGCGAATACTGGGACGCTTTCCTCAAGGCGGGGGTCGCCCCCTGCGGACTGGGCTGCCGCGACACCCTGCGTTTCGAGGCCGGACTTCCGCTCTATGGCGACGAGCTCTCCGAGAAGATTTCGCCGGTGATGGCCGGCCTGAGCATGTTCTGCAAGCTTGACAAGCCCGAATTCATAGGCAAGGAGGCTCTCGCAAGCCAGAAGGCCAACGGTCCGGAGAAGAAGATCGTGGGCATAGAGATAGCCGACAAGGCCATCCCCAGGGCCGGCTATCCGGTGGAGCTCGAAGACGGGACACAGGTGGGCGTAGTGACCACGGGCTATCATTCCATATCGCTCGACAGGAGCATATGCTTCGCCCTCGTGGACGCGGCCCATGCGGCCATGGGCACTCCGCTGAGCATCAGGATCCGCAAGAAGACCTTCCCCGGAACCGTAGTCAGCAAAAGATTCTATAAGACAAACTATAAAAAATAAACGACACCATGGCTAAAGTACTTGAAACCCTGCGTTACAGCGAATCCCACGAGTGGGTGAAAATCGACGGCGACATCGCCACCGTCGGAGTGAGCGACTATGCCCAGTCCGAGATGGGCGACATCACTTATGTGGACATGCCCGACACCGACGAGGAAATCGCCGCCGGCGAGGAGTTCGGAGCTCTCGAGAGCGTGAAGTCCTCCAGCGACCTCTATTCCCCCGTGAGCGGCACGATCGTGGAGACCAACTCCGAGGTTGAGGACAGCCCGGAGCTCATCAATGAGGACGCCTACAAGAACTGGATCATCAAGGTCAGGATGAGCAATCCTTCCGAGGTGGACGGTCTTCTTGACGCCGCGGCTTACGCCAAACTTACCGAGAAGTAGCGCGATGGGCACTTTTTCATATTTTCCGCACACTCCCGAGGACATAAGGGAGATGCTCGACAGGGCAGGCGCCGGCTCGCTGGACGACCTGTATGCCGACGTCCCTGAAAAGTTCGTGTACAAGGGAGAGTATGACCTCCCCGACGCCAAGTCGGAGCAGGAAATCCGCGACTGGCTGGAGAAGCTCGGAAGCATGAACCGGAAGATGAAGGTGTTTGCGGGCGCAGGGTCCTATGACCATTACTCCCCCGCCGTCGTCTCCTATCTCGCTTCGAGGTCCGAGTTCCTCACCGCCTACACGCCCTACCAGGCCGAAATCTCGCAGGGCACTCTCAGATATATCTTTGAGTATCAGAGCATGGTCTGCACCCTCACGGGGATGGACATAAGCAACGCCTCAATGTATGACGGCCCCACTGCCGCCGCAGAGGCGATGATGATGGCCATGGCCTGCACCAGGAAGAAGAGCCGCGTGCTCGTCTCTGAGACGCTGCTGCCGCAGGTGCTGAAAGTGATCGGGACCTATGCCAAGTTTCACGGCGTCCAGCTCGGCACCGTGAAGGCCGAGGGCGGCCAGACTTCTCTGGAAAGCCTCCGCGCGGAGCTTGAGGCCGGCGATGTGGCCGGAGTCATAGTCCCTTCCATAAACAGATATGGCATAATCGAGGACCTCGGAGGCTTCGCCGATGCGGCCCATGCCGTAAAGGCCCTGATGATAGCCTATTGCGACCCTTCGGCCCTGGCTGTCGTGAAGACTCCGGGCGAATATGGGTTTGACATCGCCGTAGGCGACGGACAGCCGCTCGGCATTCCCATGGCCTATGGCGGACCTTCGGTGGGCTTTATGGCCTGCCGCAGGGAATATGTCCACAAGCTGCCCGGCCGCATAGTCGGACAGACTCTGGACAAGGAGGGCAGGCGCTGCTATGTCCTCACTCTCCAGGCGCGCGAACAGCACATCCGCAGGGAGAAGGCCACCAGCAACATCTGCTCCAACGAGAGCCTGATGGCGCTGTATGTGACCATATACATGGCCCTGATGGGGCCCGAGGGCATGAAGGAGGTCAATGAGCTTTCCTATGCCGGGGCGCATTATCTGCATGACAGGCTGCTCGCCACCGGCAAGTTTGAGGAGGCTTTTGACAAGCCTTTCCTCAAGGAGTTCACTCTCAGGACTCTGGTGCCCGCCGAGGAGCTGCAGAAGAAGCTTTCCGACGCCGGATATTTCGCCGCCGTGCAGGTGGGCGAAGGACTGGTCAGCTTCTGCGTCACGGAAAAGAGGACCAGGGAGGAAGCCGACGCGCTTGTTGAACTTATAAAGGAGATCTGAGGCATGAGATATTACGATAAACTGGTTTTCGAGATTTCCAGGGAGGGCAGGTGCGGATACACTCTTCCCAAAAACAGCTACGGGATTTCTCTCGACATCCCCGCGAAGCTTGCCAGAAGCGGCCGTCCGGCTCTTCCCCAGGCGAGCGAGCCGGATGTGGTGAGGCATTACACCAATCTCTCGCAGATGAATTTCGGAGTCGATACCGGCTTCTACCCGCTGGGCAGCTGCACGATGAAGTATAATCCGAAGATCAACGAGGAAGCCGCCGCAATGCCGGCGTTCACCGGCTCCGTCCATCCTCTGCAGAGGGTCGAGACGGTGCAGGGCACGCTTCGGGTCTATGCCGAGATGGAGAAGGCTCTGGCCGCCGTCACCGGCATGTCGCGATTCACCTTCGCTCCCTGCGCGGGCGCGCACGGTGAGCTGACGGGGCTTATGATCATGCGGCAGTGGCACATTTCGCGCGGCGACCTGAAGAGGACGAAGATAATCGTCCCGGACAGCGCCCACGGCACCAATCCCGCGAGCGCGGCGGTCTGCGGACTGACCGTGGTGGTGGTGAAGTCCAATCCGGACGGTCTGATCGACGTGGAGGCGCTGAAGCCTCTGCTGGGGGACGACATCGCCGGCATCATGATGACCAACCCCAACACTCTGGGCCTGTTCGAGAAGGAGATCGGGGAGATCGCCTCGCTTGTCCACGGCTGCGGAGGTCTGCTCTATTATGACGGAGCCAACATGAACCCGCTTCTGGGCGTGGTGCGTCCGGGGGACATGGGCTTCGACATCATGCATCTGAATCTGCACAAGACTTTCAGCACTCCTCACGGAGGCGGCGGTCCGGGATCGGGCCCTGTGGGAGTGGCTGAGTATCTGAAGGACTGCCTGCCGCTGCCCAGGGTCGAGCTTAACGGCGAGACGGGGCTCTATGAGGTGGTCAGAGACAATGAGACGACGGCCGGACAGGTTTCGGGCTTTATGGGCAATTTCGGAGTGATTCTCCGGGCCTATGCCTATATTCTGGCGCTCGGAAGGCAGAACATAAAGATGGCGGGCAAGCTGGCCACGCTCTCTGCCAATTATATAAAGGAGTCGCTGAAGGAGTATTATAAGCTGCCGATAGCTTCGGTGTGCAAGCATGAGTTCGTGTTTGACGGGCTCGTGGACGACGGGGCGTCGAAGGCCGAAGACGGCAAGGGGGCCACGACTCTGGATGTGGCGAAGAGGCTGCTGGACTATGGTTTCCATGCCCCGACCATCTATTTCCCGCTGCTGTTCCATCAGTCGCTGATGATAGAGCCTACGGAGACGGAGTCCAAGGAGACGCTGGATGCGTTTATCGAGGCCATGAAGACGGTGGCCCGCGAGGCCGCGCAGGATCCGTCGATTCTGAAGACGGCGCCGCACAACACGCCTATCAGCCGTCCCGACGAGACCGCAGCCGCCCGTCGCCCCGTCCTCAAGTACGGCGACCAGGCCTAACCCTCTCCCCCACAACAAAAAAGGATGACTAATCTCTTAGTCATCCTTTTTTCTATCATCTATCTTTCAGTATCAGCTTTCTGGCATCCGGCAGCTCTCCTCCGGAGACCTTCGCTTCGCTCATCCCTTGTTGACGGGGGCTCTGCCCCCGTAACGCCCCCTGTGGTGATTTGAGTGCTGTCGGGCGTCAAGCTGTCTGCTCCGGAGACCTTCGCTTCGCTCATCCCACCGCCGCAAAGCGGCGGT
>CAZIFT010000051.1:0-12206 GCA_964538395.1 uncultured Muribaculaceae bacterium | reverse complement strand
AAAAAAGGGTGACTGAAATTCAGCCACCCTTTTTTGATGTATTTGTATAGACTTACTTGCTCTGCTCGATTGCGGCCTGAGCTGCGGCGAGGCGAGCCACCGGCACGCGGAAAGGAGAACAGGACACATAGTCCACTCCGACGCTGTTGAAGAACTTGATGGAAGCGGGATCTCCACCGTGCTCACCGCAGACACCGCACATGAGGTCGGGCCTTCTGGAGCGGCCGGCGTTGATGCCATACTCGACCAGCTTGCCGACACCCTTGGTGTCAATGCTCTGGAACGGGTCATTGTCAAGCAGCTTGTTTCCGAGATAGTCACCCATGAAGGCGCCCACATCGTCGCGGGAGAAGCCATAGGTCATCTGAGTGAGGTCGTTGGTACCGAACGAGAAGAACTCGGCGGCGCGGGCCATACGGTCTCCGGTCAGAGCGGCGCGAGGGATCTCGATCATGGTTCCGAACTTATAAGGGATGTTGATCGAGTTCTTGCCCTCGACCTCAGCCTTGACCCTGTCGCAGATAGCCTTCTGGAAGCTCAGCTCCCTTGCGGACACGGTGACGGGGATCATGATTTCAGGCATCGGGTGCATTCCGCTTGCGAGAAGCTCGGCGGTAGCCTCGAAGATGGCCCTGTACTGAGTCTCGGCGATGAGAGGGAAGGACACGTGCAGACGCACTCCGCGGTGACCCATCATAGGGTTGATCTCATGGAGAGCCTCACCCCTCTTCTCAATCTCCTCAACGCTCACGCCAAGCTCCTTGGCCAGCTCCTTCTTCTTGTCCTCGCTCTTGGGCACGAACTCGTGGAGAGGCGGGTCGAGAAGACGGAACACCACGGGCTTGCCGTCCATGATGGAGAGAGTGCCCTTGACAGCGGCCTTGATATAAGGCTCCAGCTCGGAAAGGGCGGACTTTCTCTCGTCGTCGGTGTTGCAGAGAATCATCTTTCTCATGATCGAGAGAGGCTTCTCGGAATTCTTTCCGTAGAACATGTGCTCGATACGGAACAGACCGATGCCCTCGGCGCCGAACTTGAGAGCCTTGGCGGCATCCTCGGGAGTGTCGGCGTTGGTTCTCACACCGAGCTTGCGGTATTTGTCAACGATGGCCATGAACTCGGTGAACAGAGGGTTCTCCGTAGCGTCCATGGTGTCGATTCTCACATTATAGACAAGACCCTTGGAGCCGTTGAGGCTGAGCCAGTCGCCTTCCTTATAGACCTTGGGGTCGTCACCGAAGGTGAGGGTCTTCTGCTCGAGGTTGATCTTCATGGAGTCGCAGCCCACGATGCAGCACTTGCCCCATCCGCGGGCGACAAGAGCGGCGTGCGAAGTCATACCTCCGCGGGTCGTGAGGATACCGGCCGAAGCGCGCATTCCCTCGATGTCCTCAGGAGAAGTCTCCTCACGGACCAGGATGGAGTTGCGGCCTTCCTTCTGAGCCTGCATTGCGGCCTCCGAAGTGAACACGATGGTTCCCACTGCTCCGCCCGGAGATGCGGGAAGTCCCTGTGCGACGACCTTTGCCTTCTTCTCCGATGCGGGATCGAGAATCGGGTGCAGAACCTCGTCAAGCTGAGAAGGAGCGAGTCTCATGACTGCGGTCTTCTCTCCGATCATGCCCTCTTTGAGCATGTCCATGGCCATTCTCAGAGCTGCGAGTCCGGTCCTCTTGCCTATGCGGCACTGGAGCATCCAGAGCTTGCCCTCCTGAATGGTGAACTCGATGTCCTGCATGTCGTGGAAGTGCTCCTCGAGATTCTTTCTGATCTCGTCGAGCTCCTTGTAAACCTCGGGCATTGCGGTCTCGAGCGATGCGAGATTCTTGTTCTTCTCGCTCTTGGTGGCCTCGTTGAGGGGGTTAGGGGTGCGGATACCTGCGACCACATCCTCGCCCTGGGCGTTGATGAGCCACTCTCCGTAGAATTTGTTGTCTCCGTTGGCAGGGTTACGGGAGAATGCGACTCCGGTGGCGGAAGTGTCTCCCATGTTGCCGAACACCATGGACTGCACGTTCACGGCTGTGCCCCAGTCATCGGGAATCTTCTCGATGCGCCTGTAGGCGATGGCCCTCTTTCCGTTCCATGACTTGAACACGCCGCCGATGGAACCCCAGAGCTGGTCGTTGGCATTGTCCGGGAAATCAACTCCGAGAACTTCCTTGACCTTCTTCTTGAACTTGTCGCAGAGAGCCTTGAGCTCGTCGGCCGTGATTTCGGTGTCGGAAGCATAGCCCTTCTTTGCCTTCAGCTCGGCCATCATGCGGTCCAGCTGCTGGCGTATGCCCTGGCCGTCTGCGGGCTCGATGCCCTCGGCCTTTTCCATCACGACGTCGGAATACATCATGATGAGACGCCTGTAGGCGTCATATACGAAACGGGGATTTCCGGTTTTCTTTATGAGGCCGGGGATGGTGGCGGAGCAAAGTCCGATGTTGAGGATGGTGTCCATCATTCCGGGCATGGAGCTCCTCGCGCCTGAACGGCAGCTTACGAGAAGCGGATCTTCGGTGTCGCCGAACTTCTTGCCCATGATGTCCTCTGTGGCCTTGAGAGCATGGGCGACCTCTTCCTTGAGGTCATTGCTGTAGCCTCCGCCGAGAGCGTAGTACTCTGCGCAGCATTCGGTGGTGATGGTGAATCCTGCGGGAACGGGCATGCCGAGAAGGCTCATTTCAGCGAGGTTCGCTCCCTTTCCTCCGAGGAGCTCGCGCATCTTGCCGTTGCCTTCAGCGGTCTTGCCGCCGAAGCGGTAAACTCTTTTCTTGTTTTCGAACATGATAAATACGTTTTGTAAATATAGTCTTTTATAAGAGGGTGCAAAGGTAATAAAAATCTTCTACAAGTCCGAGAATGTCATCGAATTGTAATCTGTTTTATGGCAGTCCGGAAATTCTTCGATTTTTCCGTCCTTTTACAGCAGTTTCGAAGCCAATTCTGACAGTTCACTTCTTTCACCTTTCCTCAGGAAAACATGCTCGAAAAGCTTCTGTCCGGCCATGTTCTCTCCCAGATGCGTGAGGCCGTTGGACCACTGGTCCAGATAGGGCTGGTCGATCTGGAAAATGTCGCCCGTGAACACCATCTTCGTGCCCTCGCCGGCGCGCGTGATTATGGTCTTGATCTCATGCGGGGTGAGATTCTGGGCCTCGTCTATGATGAAGAACACCTTGCCCAGGCTGCGTCCCCTGATATAGGCCAGAGGGGTGATCAGCAGCTTCTCCTCCTTCACCATCGCCTCCAGATGCAGCGCCTCCTTGCTCGAGGGGCGGAACTGCGCCTTGATTACATTCAGATTGTCCATCAGCGGCTGCAGGAACGGGCTCATCTTGGCCTTCTGGTCGCCCGGCAGGAAACCGATGTCCTGATTGCCCAGGGTGACGGTCGGCCGGGAGAGGATGATCTGGTCATAGTCCTTCTCCTGCTCCAGGGCCGAAGCCAGGGCTATCAGAGTCTTTCCGGTTCCGGCGCCGCCGGTCAGCGACACCAGCTGGATCTTCCGGTTGAGGCAGGCGTCCATGGCCAGCTTCTGCTCTGTGTTGCGGGGCTTTATGCCATAGGCCTCGCGGTTGCGCACCAGCACGAGCCTGCGGCGGTCGGCGTCATAGCGCGCGGCGATCCTGGCGTCCCCTTCGCCCAGCACGAAAAGGCTGTTGGGCGCGGGCTCCTTCTTGCTCACTAGCTTCCAGTCGGCAGTGTTGTCCTTGCCGTAGGTGAGCTCCTGGACGGCGTCCCCGGAGGGCTCGCCGATATAGAGAACCTCCTTCTGGGAATTCTCCACCTTCTCCTCCTCCACTCGGTCGGACAGATAGTCCTGAGCCTCCATTCCGGCGGCCTTGGCCTTCATCCTGAGGTTTATGTCCTTGGTCACCAGGGCCACGAACCTGTCCGGATTGTTGTCCCTCACCCATATGGCCGTGGCCAGGATCCTATGGTCCTGGATGTCGTCGCGGAAAAGGTCTTTCTGCGAGTCGGGGAAGGGGTGGTTGGGCTCTATCTTTATGTTGCCCAGGCCTTTGCCTATCGGGACTCCGTTCTTTCCGAACATCTTCCCCTCGGTGAGCCGGTCGATGTCCCTCATGAAGCCGCGGGCGTTGTAGTTCAGCGCCTCGTTGCCCTTCTTGAACTTGTCCAGCTCCTCGATCACCGCAATCGGAATCACGATGTCGTTGTCCTGAAATTTGCGTATGGCCTTGTAGTCGTGCAGGACTATATTGGTGTCCAGGACGAAGATCTTGGGCTTTTTGGTCTTCGCGTTCGTGCCCGGAACGTTTGCGTATATAGGCATATGTGAGAAATTTGTTTCAGTGTTGCGGACCGCGGCGTCAGTCCTCCCCCTCGGCCGCCTGGTTTCCGATGAGGGCGTCGAGGATGTGGTTCAGGCCGGAGCTGTCGGAAGTGGAGACCGAGACCCTGCCCTTTCCGGGGACGGTCCTGCCCAGAGGGTAATAGGCCACGTCCTGGAGCAGAAGCTCGGCGTCGAGATAGTCGAAGTCGTCGTCGGAGATCTCCGCGACCGCTCCCGGAGTCTCGGAAAACAGAATCTGGACCGGAGTGCAGCCGCCATAAGATTTCAGCAGGCCGCCCAGCTCGACATTCAGGTCCATGCTTTCGGGTATCATCCTCGCCAGCGCCGCGATGAGGCCGCCTTCCGCGATGCCGGTGCCGGCCCGGATTATGCCGTCCTCCGCGAGCTCGCGGACAACTTCGTAGCAGTCAAGGAAATAGTCGCAGTCATAGATTTCCGGGGCGCTGCCGCATGAGACGTCGGTGGCCTGCGAGAGGGCCGATCCTCCGAGAGCCGGCTGGCAGGTGTCGAATGGGATATAGATGATCCATCCGCCCGGCTCTCCGGCGATTTTCTCCGGACATTTGCGGCTCCTGCCCATGCGTGGCTTTTCGGTTCTGAAGGGCAGCTCCGCGAAAAAGGTCTCCTCCTCGGCGGGGTCTTCGTCCTCTTCATCCTCCGGGGCGGGCGCGTCTTCCGACAGCGTCACCCTGAATGCGACCTCGGAGCGGGAGGATTCCTCGGCGGAATAGGCCTTCATCGGGATGCCCAGTCCGTCCAGGCTGTCGCAGGCCGCCTCGACCGAGGCATAGAACCCGGCAGCTCCGCCCACAGGGGCGGGATTCCACTTCCACTGCGCCGATACGGCCAGGTCGCCCAGCCTGAAATGTCCTGAGCGCCAGAGAGATGCGGTGAGAGCGGAGGCCAGCCGGCTCCTGGTCCATGCGCCGCTGAAAGACGGCGGCACCTGAGCTCTGCCCATGGAAAGCACGGCGGCCAGATACTCCCTGTACCGGGAAAGTTCGGGCTCCGCGCTGCCGGGCGAAGGGTCCAGGGTTTCGTCCACGATCGTGGGACGGGACGGCGCGTCCTCCGTCTGCGGTTCTCTTCCGCAGGCGGATTCCAGCATTTCGAAGGGGGTCGCCTCTTCCGGAATTCCGTCGATGATGTATGGGGATTCCAAAATCCGGGTATGGTCCTTGTCTGTCATCATTGTGTAAAAATAAGTAAATTTGATGAAAAGACAGCAATTCCATATGGCAGAAAAGTTTTCCCGGGAAAGATATGAAGAAGAGGTCAGGGCCCTGTTCCTGAGGTTCCCTTCGGTGCAGAATGTCCCGTTCAACGAGGCCTACAAGCCCGGTCTCGGGCATATGCTCAGCTTCTGCGAGATTCTGGGACATCCCGAAAGGGAGTTCAGGGCGGTGCATGTGGCCGGGACCAACGGCAAGGGCTCGGTGTCCAACATGCTGGCGGCGGCCATCTCGGCCCACGGCAACCCCACCGGACTCTTCACCTCGCCGCACATCCTGGATTTCAGGGAGAGGATGAGAATCTCGGACGGCACCGCTCCGGCGCGCCTGATCCCGGAGGAATATGTCTATGCTTTCATACTGAAATATAAGAAGGACTTCGAGGCCCTGTCGCTGTCCTTTTTCGAAATAACCACCGGCATGGCCTTCAGATGGTTCGCCGACATGGGCTGCACCCATGCCGTGATCGAGGTGGGCCTCGGGGGCAGGCTGGACAGCACCAACGTGCTGACTCCGGAGCTGTCGGTGATCACGTCCATAGGCCTGGACCACTGCGACATGCTCGGCCACACGCTGGCGGCCATAGCGGGGGAGAAGGCCGGGATAATCAAGAAGGGCGTCCCGGTCGTGATAGGGGAGAGCAACTCCGAAACGCGCCCGGTCTTCGTCGCGGCCGCCGAGAAATGCGGGAGCCGCATAGTGTTCGCGGAGGAGACGGAGCCTTCGCTCTGGAAGGACGCCGCCGGAATGGAGGAGGCGATGGACCTGCACGGCCTTTACCAGAGGAAAAATCTCAGGACCGCGGCCGCCGCTCTGGATGTGCTGGGGCTGGCGGACAGGGTGTCGGAAGACGCCATGGAACACACCGCCGAGAGGATGGGCTTCCACGGGAGATGGGAAAAGCTTAGCGACAAGCCTTTGGTAATCTGTGACATAGGCCATAACGCCCATGCCCTGAAAAACAATTTCGCGCAGCTGGAGGAGATGATGGCTTCCGGGCGTTATGATTCGCTGACCATAGTATATTCCGTGATGGCGGACAAGGATTTCGACTCCATAATGCCGCTGATGCCGAGGGAGGCGGTCTGGCATTTCGCCGCTCCGTCCACCCGCCGCGCCATGCCCGCGGAGCAGATCAGGGACCGCTATGCCGGATGGCTGGCTTCGCGCGGGGAAAGCGCCGCCGGACTGCAGGTCTATGCGTCGGTCCGCGAGGCCGTCGAAGACGCCCTGCGCAAGGTTTCGGACCGGGGCCTCATTTACATAGGAGGGAGCACCTTCGCCGTTTCGGAGGCCTTGCCCGTATTCATCAGACCTTAAAGCGCCGCGTCAGCGGATTGAACCATGAACATAAAACTCAAGACTGTCATGACCATTCTGGGAACTTCGGCCCTGCTTCTTGCAGGCAGCCTTTTCGCTCGCAGGAGCGACCTTTCCGCCGGTGGAGCCACCGACTCCGACGGCCATGAACTTGTGGAGCTGTGGAAACAGTACCGCGCCGCCGAGTCGAAGGACCGGCCGGCCGTGCAGTCCGAAATCCTGCAGAGCATCATCTCGGAGGCTTCGAAGGCCCGGCTCTCATGGGATTTCTATGACGCATGGAAGAAATATGCCGAGGTCCGCACCAGCGTGAACTGGAAGGAGCGGGACTCGGTGGAAAGGGCTTTCGAGGAGGCTGTGGACGGTTTCGGCTCGACGGTGGTTTCGCTGCAGTACACCTGTAGAAAGTATCATGGCGGCTCCGACCGCTTCAAGGCTTTCGTGACTGAGAACAGGGAAGACCTTGAGGCCGGGAAATCCGTCGCGTTCTATAGCTACGTCGACGACCGCCTCAACGGCTGTCTGCCTCAGTATATAAGCAATGACTATGAGTATGCCCTGTGGCTGGAGTCGGCCTATGACAGCCTGACTGCATATCCCTATCCCTCAGGCGCATATGCCGAATATCTGCTGGCTCTTAAAACTTCCGTGGAAGACGGGCGGAGGGAGAAGCTCGGCGCCGTCGCGGAAAAATACAGGGGCAGGGCCGTGGGAATGTATGCGGAGGGCGACCTGCTGATGTGGGAGCTCAGTGAAGCCGATGAGGACAAGACGCCCGAGAGTTTCTATAAGGACCTGTATTCCAGATTCCGGGACTTCGAGAAAAGGAGAACCGCCCTCAGCGGAGGTGAAAGGGACATTGTCAGAAACTATACGGGCGTGAAGGACGACATGAAGCGCCTGACCAGGGCCGGAAGCTGGATTTCCTGCTCCGGGGACACCGTCCGGGTGGGCCTGAGGAATCTTTCCGGAGCCGATGTGTCGCTGTTCAGGGACTCGGACCGGAAAAAGGCGATATGGACGGTCCGGCTCGACAATCAGGTCCGGAGTTTTTATGTCTATGACACGCTGACCGCGGCTCTGCCGCTTCTGGACGACGGCGACTATAGGCTGGAGACCTCCTGCGGCGTGAAGAGTGCGAATTCTTCCTGCAGCCTGTCCCGGTACACCGTGTCGCTGGCGCTCAGGAAAACGGCCTCGGGCTATGAGTTCTATGCCGCCGACGCCGAAAGCGGGCGTCCGCTCGACAGGGTGGACCTTATCCTCAAGAAGAGCGGCTCCGAGCTGGCTTCGGTGAAGGACCTGGCTCTCGGGGAGGGCTTCAATCCTCTGCCTGCGGAGCTGGCCGAAAAGATAGGCGGCGACAATCGGCGCCGTTACACTCTGGAATGCGCCCTGAAGGGTGGCGACGGCATGACGAGGCGCAGCCGGCCCCTTGACATATGGAACAGGATTTATGGCGGCGGAAGCGACTCTTCGGTTTCGAATCTATGTTCCGTTTATCTGGACCGCGCCGCTTTCAATCCCGGCGACACTGTCCGGTTCAAGGGCATATTCTACAGGGAAAGCTTCCGCAACGGACTTTCTGTCTTTGATAAAGGAGTGGCGACCGCGGTCCTGAAGGATTCCGAATACAATGAGATAGACAGCCTTAAGCTGACCATAAATGAGTTCGGCTCTGTGGCAGGAGAGTTCAGCATCCCCAGGGGCCTCAGGAACGGAATGTTCTCCATCAGACTGTCTTCGGGCACTGCCCATGGGGTGAAGAGCTTCAGGGTGGACGAGTTCGTGCTCCCGACATTCGAGATAAGCTTCGACGAGAGCGACAGGCTCTGGCTGGCCGGCGACACGGTGAGAGTGACCGGGCGCATAAACGCATATTCCGGACACAGTCTCGCCGGTGCATCGGTGAGATATAAGGTCACTTCGTGGGGGAGCGAGGTCATGGCCGAGGGCGGGCTGGCTGCCGGCCCTGACGGAAGCTTCGCGGTGGAATTCCCCACTGAGGCGGAGCGCTATGGCTACAAGATGTACTATGTCGAGGTTTCGGTGACCGACGCCACCGGAGAGACGCTTTCCGCTTCGGACTATGTCAGGGTGGGGAACGACATTTCCATAGACGCCGCTCTGGTCAACTCCGTCGGCGGGCAGTATGAGATGCTGACGGAATCGGGAACCGGTTACTGGTCCGCCAGAAACAATGTTTTGGAGGACGACGTCGCCAGAGTGGCTCTGGCGGTGCTGAACTATGACGGGAAAAATGTGCCCATAGACCTTAAATATGAGCTGAGCGACAATTACGGGGCCGTCGTGTGCAGCGGCGTCGCGGTTTCCGGTGACACTCTCAGTCTGGACCTGTCCGGCAGGCCTCAGGGGCTTTTCCGGCTTAAGGTTTCCGCTTCGGTGGACAAGGCGGACGGGAGCAAGGTGACTGCGGAGACGTCCATGACCATGCTCAAGCTGCCGGACGATGCGGAGACTCTGGATGTACCTCTGAAGAACTGCTTCAGGGTGGTTTCGGAGGAGGTGGCCGCCGGCGATGACATCCGGGCCATGCTCGGCGCCTCGGACGGGAGGCCGGTCTGGGCCGTGGTCGGGCTGTTCGGGGAGGACCGGACGCTGCTGGAGAAGCGGGCCGTGCTGCTGTCCGGGAAGGCCGGGGAGAAGGGCTCGCTGGAGCAGCTGCGCTTTGTCTATAAGGACTCCTATCCCGATGATATTTTTCTCAGTGTGTTCTATTTCAAGGATTTCGACGAGCAGGAGTTCACTTCGCACATCCGCCGCAGCAGGGAGGTGAAGCCTCTGCCGCTCGCGTGGGAGCGCTTCGAGGACATGACCGTGCCCGGGCATGGATATGAGTTCGTTCTGAGGACGGAGCCGGGTTCGGAGCTTCTGGCCGCCGTCTATGACAGGAGTGCCGATGACATAAGCCCGAATTCGTGGAGCGTTGTCCGGCCGCAGACCTTCTCCGTCGATGAGGTGCAGGTGATTTCGGTCTGCGGAAGCGTCAGCAGCGACGGCTATATCCCCGCGACCTATTTGCGGGCCGGAGCGAGCCGGAAGCTGGGGATGGTGGGACTTGCCATGGTCGATGATGCGGCTAATTCGGTGGAGGCCATTGCGTATGACGCCTTTGCCCCGTCGGAGGCTTCGGTGGCTTCCGCGGCGGAAGAAGAAAGCTCTGAGGACAAGGTGGCGGTGAGGGATGTGTTTGCCGGGACTCTGGCCTTCGAGCCTTTCCTGAGGCCCGACGGGTCCGGCAAGGCCGTGCTGAATTTCTCTACTTCGGGGAAGCTCTCCACCTACAGGGTGCTTGTGCTGGCTCACGACAAGACTATGCGCAACACGCTGCTGTCCAGGGAGATGGTGGTGACTCTTCCGGTGAAGGTGTCGCTTGTGCAGCCTCAGTTCCTGAGGGTGGGCGACAGCTACAGGGCCGCCGTGTCGCTGGCTTCGTCTTCTGCGGAGACGGTCTCCGGAACCCTTTCGCTCTATCAGTATGACGGTGCGGACTATAAGAATGCCGCGCCCGTGAAGTCTTCTTCCGTGAGGCTGTCGGTGCCCGCAGGCGGGACGGTCTCGCATTCGTTCGATGTCAAGGTCCCTTCCGCTCCCGGCGACATGGGCCTCAAGGCCGTGTTTGTGCCTGATGGCGGCGACCTTTCCGTTTCCGATGCGGTGTTTGTGTCTGTGCCGGTGCTCGGCGACACTCAGGTTCTCACTGAGTCGCATTCGGCGGTGGTCCTTCCCGGCGTCGACAAGGAGGCCGTGCTGGAGAGGCTGCGCGGGGAGTTTGTGAACGTGAGCGCCGCAGGTGCGGAATATGAGGAGATTTCCATTCTGGACATGGTCCGCGCCGCGCTGCCTTCTTCTGCCGAGCCGGACAGGGAGGACGCTCTGTCTCTTTCTGAGGCGCTCTATGTCAGGAAGATGGCCGAAAGCCTGGGCGTGTCTCTGGAGAGGAAGCTTTCCGATGATGAGCTTGTGCGCAGGCTCCTGGCCTGCCGCAATGCCGACGGAGGCTTCGGCTGGTTTGAGGGGATGAATTCCTCGCCTATGGTCACTGCCGTGCTGCTGGAGCGTTTCGCCGCTCTGCGCGACGCCGGTCTCATGACCATAGACACGGAGCTTTCTGTCAAGTATCTGGATGACAGCTTTTTCGATGTGGACAGGCCTTTCTGGTGCGGCGGCGTTTCGACGGACCAGTATCTTCTCGTCCGCTCGCTTTATTGCGGAAATGAGTTCAATCCTTCGCTTTCCGGACGTGAGTCTGAGAAGAGGATGAAGGAGTTCAAGAAATATGTCAAGGGCTATCTGGTGCCGTCCGGCGACCGTGGCCTGAAGGGTGAGATTCTCGCCAAGGCCCGGAGGCTCAGGACTTTGTCCAATCTGCTTTCGTCCGGGGAGGGGATTGCTCTGGCCAAGGGGTGGGGCGTCTCGTTCGATTCGCGCGACAGGATTTTCCGCTCGCTGGAGGAGGATGTGGCCTCTCTGCTTGAATATATGGTGGACCACAGGGACGGCGGCGTGTATTGCCCCAATGCGGTGATGCCGTTCCGGGGGCTGCTTGAGAGCGAGGCTTATGCCCACAGTCTGCTGTGCAATCTGTTTTCGGCTTATGCCGGCGGGTTCGGGGGCGCGGTCTCTGTGTCTAAGGCCGCTGAGGCCCGCAGGGTGGCCGACGGAATCAGAATCTGGCTTATGGTCCAGAAGGAGACTCAGGAGTGGGAGACTGATCCGGCCTATGTGGACGCGATTGCGTCGGTGCTGGCTGGCGGGGATGATGTGCTTGGCACTCAGGTGGTTGTCATGACCAAGAAGTATGAGAAGCCTTATGCGGAGATTAAGGCCGCGGGCAATGGCTTTTCTGTGGAGAGGGTGTTCCTGAGGGCGAAGTCTGTCCCGGATCCTGATGACACTTCGCGGGTCGTTACTGAATATGAGGAGCTGCGCTCCGGGGACAGGCTCGGTGTCGGTGACAGGATAAGGGTGGAGTACAGGATATGGAATGGGGAGAACCGCAGTTTTGTGGCGATAAGGGCTCCGCGCGAGGCTTCGCTGCGGCCGGTGGACCAGCTTTCGGGTCTATGCGGCCTGTCAATCAGGCCTCTGAGAATCAGCTCGTTCTATGCGTTCACTCCGTGCGGCTACCGCAATGTGAAGGCTTCGGCGACTGAGTTTTATTTTGATTCGTGGCCGGAGGAGGAGACGACACTGACCGAGGATTTCTTCGTGACTCAGGAGGGAGTGTTCACGGCTCCTGTCGTGGAGATAGAGTCGCTCTATGCGCCCCACTACCGCGCCAACTCCGCCTTCCTCCCTCCCCTCCGCTCCCGGCGGTAATC
>CAZIFT010000050.1:0-12602 GCA_964538395.1 uncultured Muribaculaceae bacterium | reverse complement strand
CAGCGGCAAAATGCCCGCACCGCCGGGCGGTCTGAGGACCGCCTTTTTAAAGCGGTGGGATGAGCGAAGCGAAGGTCTCCGGAGGAGACAGCCGGGGCCCGGAAAGACGGCTGATGAATACGAAAAGAGGATGGCTGAAATCAGTCATCCTCTTTTGTGTTATGGAGTTGCCGCTGCCGAGCCTCGGAAGAGGCGGAGCGGGTTTGCCGCTACTCGGCCTCGGCGGAGGAGGCGGGGCGCATGACGAGCTGGAGCTCATAGCCCTTGAGCAGCTCGGCGGCCATGGCCTTGACGGACTCGGGAGTGAGTCTGCCGACAGCGTCCTCATAGCCCTTATCCTTGTCCAGACCGAACATCTCATAGTTCAGGATGGAGGACATCCAGTAGGAATTGTTGATCCTGCTCTCGGGGATATTCTTCTGCAGATTCTTAATGGTCATGTCAAACTCCTCGGCGGTGGGCCCATCCTTGGCAAGAGCCTCGAATCCCTCCCTGGCCAGGGCGCGCAGCTTGTCGGCCATGTCAGGCTTGGAGTTATAATAGATCTGAATCAGAGCATACTGCGAAGGCGCATTGACCACATTGCCGGCGACGCTGGCGCCATAGGTACCGCCCTCTTCCTCACGCAGCGAGGTGACATATCTCATGTTCATGATATAGCTCACGGCCTCCATTTCGGCCAGATGGTCAAAGCTGTACTCCATGGGCCGCTTATAGACATCCAGGACGGTGGTCATGGGAGTCTGCATGTCCTCGGAGAAATCGGAAGTCACGTCGGCGCTGACAATCTCAGAGTGGGTGTTCACCCATGCCGTGGGAGTCTTTCCCTTGGGCAGCGAGCCGAAATACTTCTCCACCAGAGGCTTGACGGCATCAGGCAGGAAGTCGCCCACTATGACGAGCTTCGCTCCGGCCACATCGTTGAACAGCGACCTGTAAACCCTCTCGATGGTGGCGAGGCTGGCGCGGGAAACCGTGGTCTCGTCGATCATCTGCCTCCTGGGGTTATGGCCATAGAAATCGTCATACATCCTCTTCTGCAGCTTATAGTTGGGCTGCGACACGAGATTGGGGAGAATGGCGTTGATGGTGTTTATGCCCTGGTTGTACTCGTCGGCATCGAAGCGGGGGTCGGTGAACTCCAGATAGGCCAGCTGGAAGGCCGTCTCAAGGTCCTTGGGAGTGGAAGTGCCCTCAATGCCGTGACGCATGGACGCGATATAGGGCTCCACGCTGACATTCTTGCCCGACAGCATCTTGGAGACGGTGCCGGAAGAGAAGGAAGACACTCCGCTGTTCTGCAGGAAGAGCCCCCAGATGTTGTCGTCGAAGCTGGGAAGGTCCTCGGTGGCTATGAGCGAGGAACCGCCCTCCTTGAACAGATTGAAGGACACCCTGTCCTTGTCGTACTCGGTGGGATAGAGAATCACCTCGAGGCCGTTCTTCAGGGTCCATACGGTGCTGCCATAGACGCCGGTGGAGACCTTCTTCACTGCGGAGCCCTTGAGCTTCGAAGAGTCGAGGAAGGACTCGGCCACGGTCTCGGCCTCATTGGCCTGAATGTCGGAAGCCTTCACCTTGGCTATGACGTCAAGCAGCTGCTGCTCGGTGGGAGAGACGACGCTCTCCTTCTCGGGTCCCTCATAGAGGACGACCATATTCTCGTCGGTTATGAGCTCGGCGACGGCCTGATTCACTGCGGATGCGGGAATCATGGGCATTATCTGGCTGACAAGGGCATATTCATCGGCGGGAGCCATGAAGGCGTGGTTGTCGAAGAAATTGTCGATCAGCTCCGGAACGAACTGGGCGTTCTTCCTGGTCTCGGCGGTCTTGGAAGCGGTCTCATAGGCGGCGAGTATGTCGCTCTTGGCCCTTTCGACCTCAGCCTCGGAAAAACCGAACCTGCGGGCCTTCTCCATCTCGGTCATGAAGGCCTCGAATCCGCTCAGGGTCTCCCCTTCCTTCACGTTCACGTCGCCCATAAGGACTTCGCAGGTGCGGGTGAGCTCGCCCAGAGCCGCGGATGCGCTCAGGAACGGAGCGTCGGGCTTGGCGGCTATGTCGCTGAACCTCTCGTTGAGCACCTTGGAAATGATGCTCTTGACAATCTCGGAGACCTCGCCCACGAGAGTGTTGTTCATCTCCCTGGGAGTGGCCTCGCTCTTCCAGACCACGGTCACGCCGGTCTGCGTGTACTCAGGATCGGTGAGCACGCCCACCACGGGCTCGGTGTTGTCGGGAATCATTATGACATCCTTGGCCTTGGGGTTCTCGGCCGCGGGGATGTCGGCGAAGATCTCCTTAATCTTGCCCTCCACATAGTCCACGTCCACGTCGCCCACGACGATAAGAGCCTGAAGGTCGGGACGGTACCATGTCTTGTAGAAGGCGGTGAGGCTCTCCGGCTTGAAGTTCAGGAGGTTCTCCTGGCTGCCGATGAGAGTGCAGCTGCCATATTTGCTGTCGCCATAGAGATAGGGCAGGCTCTTCTCGTGAAGCCTCCATGCGGCGTTCCTTCTGGAGCGGCGCTCCTCCACTATCACTCCCCTCTCCTTGTCGATCTCGGCGGGGTCGTTGGTGACGAAGTGCGAATAGTCATGCATTATGAGTATGCAGGTGTCTATCACCGACTCCCTCACCAGGGGAATGTTGTTCAGCATATACTGGGTCTTCTCCACTCCGGTGGAAGCGTTCACGTTGCCGCCGAAGGATGCGCCTATGCTCTGGAGCCAGTCCAGAATCTTCTTGTCAGGGAAATTCTTGGTGCCGTTGAAGCACATATGCTCGAGGAAATGGGCCAGACCGTCCTGGTCCGGGGTCTCCTGGATGGCTCCCACATTGGTGGCGAGATAGAACTCCGCGCGCCCGGCGGGAAGCTCGTTGTGGCGGATGTAATAGGTCAGGCCGTTGTCCAGCTTGCCCACCTTCACCGCGGGGTCGTTGGGGAGAACGCTGTTCCCCTGGGCGCTCAGGCAGAATGCTGACATGCACAGCACTGCGATAATGCACAATAGTCTTCTCATGTGACTGTATTTTTATAAAAAGTTGTTCTTACGGCGGGCAAAGTTATGGAAAATCCGCTTAATTTTGCAGTGCGTCACGCAGTAATGCTGATGCGCCCTAAACCCCGGAGATTCAATGCTTGAAGATTCCCGTCTGAAGATATTCCTCACCGTCGCGTCCTGCGGCAGTTTCACCGTGGCGGCGCGCAGGCTCGGAATCACCCAGCCGGCCGTGAGCCAGAGCATGACGGTCCTGGAGAAAAGCCTCGGAGCCAAGCTGTTCGAAAGGAACAGAGGGGAAATCCGCCTCACGGACAAGGGCAGGGCGATGCAGGTCTATGCGTCCAGAATTCTCTACTGGTACAACTCGGCGTCCACGATGTTCGGCCCGGAAGGCAAAGCCGCCGACGGAGCCTCTGTCCGCATATGCGCCGATTCCCTTTCGGCAGAATATCTTCTTCCCGGAGCCATGTCCATGCTCCTCGCAGCCCGTTCGGGACTGAATTTCACCGTGACTGACAGCCCGGAAGGGGCCGACGCGCAGATGAGCGTGATCCCCACCCCGAAGACGATGGACTTCGAGCGCGAGGCCAGCCTGGTCGGAACCATAGACGCGGCAGTGGTCGCATCTCCCCTGAACAGGGCCCTCGCCGGAGCGCCCGACGCCCCGGTCAAGCCGTTTTCCACCCTGGAGGGCATCCACATCTCCAACCGTTTCGCCGTGTGGAGCGGCTATTCCGCCTTCCTTTCGCCCGACACAGAAGCCCGGACCGCAGCCGTAAGCATCTCTGCATCAGCCATAAAGACCCTAACAGCCAGCTCGGACAGAATCGCCGGAATAGTGCCGGAAATCGCGGTCCGCAAGGAGGTCGCCGACGGCACCCTGCTTAAGATGCCGGTCTCGCTGCCGGAATTCTCGCTCGACGTGCACTTCACGCCGGCTCCGGAATTCGCCGGAAAGAAGGCTTGCGACATGCTGCTGGAGACCATAAGACAGTTGCTTTGAGAAGCCATAATACGATTATTATCCGCTTCCGCGCTTGAATTAAGAAAAATTATACCTAAAATAGGTGTTTTAAAACAACGAACCGCAAATGGACAGATTTGATTTAGTGAAAGAGTCCTTTGAGAAGAAGGCTGTTGACGCCGAGACTCCCGAAGGAAAGCCCTCGGACTATTTCGGAGAGCTGGTCTTCAACAGAGAGAAGATGCACAAGTATCTCGACGCCGAGACCCTCAAGGCTCTGCTGGACTGCATTGACAACGGCCGCGGACTGGACAGGAAAACTGCCGACGGAGTGGCCAGGGGCATGAAGGAATGGGCGCTGGAGCACCATGTGACCCATGTCACCCACTGGTTCCAGCCGCTCACGGAATCCACCGCCGAGAAGCACGACTCCCTCATCGAATATGACGGCAAGGGAGGAGTGATCGAGACCTTCGACGGCAAATCTCTCGCACAGCAGGAGCCCGACGCGTCGTCCTTCCCCAGCGGCGGCATCAGGGCCACCTTCGAGGCCAGGGGCTACACCGCATGGGACCCCACCTCGCCGGTGTTCATCCAGGGCGACACCCTCTGCATCCCCACCGTGTTCATCTCCTACACCGGAGAAGCCCTCGACTACAAGACTCCGCTGAAGAGAGCCCTGAAAGCCGTGTGCGACGCGGCACTGCCCATCTGCAGGATGTTCGACCCCAAAGTCAAGAAAGTGATCTCCTATCTCGGATGGGAGCAGGAATATTTCCTCATAGACGAGTCGCTCTATGCGTGCAGGCCCGACCTGATGGTGACCGGAAGGACCATCATGGGCCACAACTCCTCGAAGAACCAGCAGCTTGACGACCATTATTTCGGAGCCATACCTTCGAGGGTCGCCGAGTTCATGAAGGACCTGGAGCTCGAGGGCCACAAGCTGGGCATTCCCATAAAGACGAGGCACAACGAAGTGGCGCCCAACCAGTTCGAGCTGGCTCCGATCTATGGCGAGACCAATCTGGCCAATGACCAGAACCTTCTGGTCATGAACATAATGAGCAAGATAGCCCGCAAGCACGGCTTTGTGGTGCTGCTCCATGAGAAGCCCTTCGACGGGGTCAACGGTTCCGGCAAGCACAACAACTGGTCGCTGGGCACCGACAACGGGATTCAGCTCATGGCTCCCGGCAAGGACGCCAAGGGCAACCTCATGTTCGTGACTTTCTTCGTGAATGTGCTGGCGGCCGTGCAGAAGCATAACGCCCTGCTGAAGGCTTCGATAGCCTCCGCCACCAACGCCCACCGTCTCGGAGCCAACGAGGCCCCGCCGGCAATCATCTCCGCATTCCTGGGCAAGACCATGACCGACGTGCTGCACAAGCTTCTGGAAGTGCCCTCGGACACTCCCATCGAGATTGCCGGCAAGAGCGGCAAGAACCTGGGTCTGGTGGAGCTCCCCGAGATATTCGCGGACAACACCGACAGGAACAGGACTTCGCCTTTCGCCTTCACGGGCAACCGCTTTGAGTTCAGGGCCGTGGGCTCTTCGGCCAACTGCGCCGGAGCCATGACCACTCTCAACGCCGCCGTGGCCGAGCAGCTGATGGATTTCAAGGTGAAGGTGGACGCGGAGCTGGCCAAGGGCAAGAAGGTCAATGTGGCGATCATGGACACGCTGAAGCCCATAATCGCGTCCATAATCAATGTGATCTGCTTCGACGGCAACGGCTATTCCGAGGAGTGGCCTAAGGAGGCTGCGAGAAGGGGTCTGGATGTGGAGACCAGCGTGCCGGAGATGATCAAGGTGTTCGAAAGGCCCGAGACCATCGAGATGTTCACCAAAACCGGGGTCTATACTCTTTCTGAGCTCAAGGCCCGCAATGAGGTGAAGTGGGACACCTACAGCAAGAAGATTCAGATCGAGTCGAGGATGATGGTGCGTATGGCCATAAATCACATCATGCCTGTCGCCCTGGAATACAAGAGCAAGATACTCAAGGAGATAGCTCTCAATAAGGAGGTTTTCGGCGACACGGAAGGCTGTGATGCCGAGCTCAAGATCGTGAGGAAGATCAATATCTATCTGCAGGACATCAATGTCAGGGTGCGCGCGATGAAGGATGCCCGCAAGGCGGCCAACGCCATCACGGACGAGTATGGCAAGGCCGTGGCTTATCACAAGATAGCTGAGGACCTGGCTCCGCTGCGCAGGGACATCGACAAGCTGGAGGAGGTTGTGGACAACCGTCTGTGGCCGCTCCCGAAGTACCGCGAAATGCTGTTCATCAGCTAGCTTGCGGCATTCGGCTGCTCTCCTCCGGCGACCTTCGCTTCGCTCATCCCACCACCGCAAAGCGGCGGTCCCCCCGCTCATGATGCCGCGGGCGGCACAGGTCCCGGAGGAGACAGCCGAATGCCTGCCTTAGGTCTGAATAAAATAAAAGCGACTGATAATCATTTATCAGCCGCTTTTTTATTTTACTAGTCTTTAAAGGCAAGCGGAGCGAAGCGACATAAGGGCTTCTGCCCGCCGGCCGCAAGGCCGATTGCGACGGAGTCGCAAATTGCCCCTAATAAGGGGCTGTCAACGAAGTTGACTGGGGTTTAGATGCCAAAGGGCTGGCCTTAGGGCAGCCCTAATAGGGGGCTGCCGGCGACAGCCGGCTGGGGGTTAAGATGTATGGGTCTTCAAGACCGGAGGCCTTTTTAAAGGCCGATGGTCTTGAAGAAGTCATTTCCTTTGTCGTCAACGAGGATAAAGGCGGGGAAATTCTCCACACGGATCTTCCACACTGCCTCCATGCCCAGCTCCGGGTACTCCACGCACTCGATGCTCTTGATGCTGTTCTGCGACAGGATGGCGGCCGGACCGCCGATGGAACCGAGATAGAAACCGCCGTGCTTCTTGCAGGCATCGGTGACCACCTGACTGCGGTTGCCCTTCGCAATCATCACCAGAGAACCCTCATGGTCCTGGAACTCATCCACATAGGGATCCATGCGGGCTGCAGTTGTCGGGCCCATGGAACCGCAGGCCATTCCTGCGGGAGTCTTGGCGGGACCTGCATAGAGAATCGGGTGATCCTTGAAATAGGCGGGCATTTCCTCGCCGGCGTCCAGACGGGCCTTGATCTTGGCATGCGCGATGTCGCGGGCCACGATGATGGTGCCGTTCAGGCTGACCCTGGTGCTCACAGGATACTTGGAAAGTATCTTGCAGACCTCCCTGATGGGCTGGTCGAGATTGATCTGGACTGCATCTCCCTCTCCGGCGTTGCGGAGCTCCTCGGGGATGAGCTCATAAGGCTTGTCGTCCATCTTCTCGATCCAGATTCCGTCGGCATTGATCTTGGCCTTGATGTTGCGGTCGGCCGAGCAGCTCACGCCGAGTCCGATGGGGCAGCTTGCGCCATGGCGGGACATGCGGACTATGCGCACGTCGTGTGCGAGATACTTGCCGCCGAACTGGGCGCCGAGACCGATCTTGTGGGTCTCTTCGAGAATCTGCTTCTCAAGCTCCACGTCGCGGAAAGCCCTTCCGGTCTCGTCACCGGTGGTGGGGAGGCCGTCATAATAGTGAGTGGAGGCGAGCTTCACGGTGAGGAGGTTCCTCTCCGCGGAAGTGCCGCCGATGACTATGGCGATGTGATAGGGAGGGCAGGCAGCCGTGCCGAGAGTCTTGATCTTGGACACCAGGAAAGGCACCAGCGTGCCGGGGTTCTGGATGCGGGCCTTGGTCTCCTGATAGAGATAGGTCTTGTTGGCCGATCCGCCGCCCTTGGTGACGCAGAGGAAGTGATACTCGGAACCCTCGGTGGCCTCGATGTCGATCTGGGCCGGAAGGTTGCACTTGGTGTTGACCTCCTTATACATGTCGAGAGGAGCGTTCTGGGAATACCTCAGATTCTCCTCGGTGTAGGTCTTGTAAACTCCGAGCGAGAGAGCCTCCTCGTCGTTGAAGTCGGTCCACACCCTCTGGCCCTTCTCGCCGTGGATGATGGCCGTGCCGGTGTCCTGGCAGAGAGGGAGCTTGCCCTTGGCGGCTATCTCCGCATTGCGCAGGAAAGTGAGAGCCACATATTTGTCATTGCTGCTGGCCTCGGGGTCGGCAAGAATCTTGGCCACCTGCTCGTTGTGCGAGCGGCGCAGGAGGAAGTTCACGTCGCGGAAAGCCGTGTTGGCCAGGACTGTGAGACCCTCTTTCTTCACCTTGAGGATAGTCTTGCCCTCGAAATCGCCGGTGGAGACATACTGCTCCGAGCCGGGAATCTTGTAGTATTCAGTCTTGTCCTCGCCAAGCTGAAACGTGGGCGCATATTTGAATTCCATATAGCTGAAAATTTGTTTGTTTTCCTTATTGCGGCCGGGCCGGCATATGCCCGGACTCTAGTCTATGTCCTCCACCGGGACGTTGCCGCCGCTGCCCTGCTGCATCAGCAGCCTCTTCATGAACTCATTCAGGTCGCCGTCCAGCACCCCCTGCGTGTCCGCGGTGGAATAGCCGGTGCGCAGGTCCTTGACCATCTTATAGGGATGGAGCACATAGCTGCGTATCTGCGAGCCCCATTCGATTTTCTTCTTCTGGCCCTCGAGCTCCGCCTGCTTCTCCTGGCGCTTCTTGAGTTCCAGGTCATAGAGACGGGATTTCAGGATCCTGAGGGCGTTCTCCTTGTTGCCTATCTGAGTCCTGCCCTCCGTGTTCTCCACGACGATGCCCGTGGGTATATGCCTCACCCTCACTCCGGTCTCCACCTTGTTCACATTCTGGCCGCCGTGGCCTCCGGAACGGAAGGTGTCCCACTCCAGGTCGGCGTCCTTTATCTCTATGTTTATGGTGTCGTCGACGAGAGGATACACGAACACGGACGAAAACGTGGTCTGGCGCTTGCCCTGGGCGTTGAACGGGGAGATTCTCACCAGACGGTGCACTCCGTTCTCGGCCTTCAGGTAGCCATAGGCATAATCGCCCTCAAACTCTATGGTGGCGGACTTGATGCCGGTCTCGTCGCCTTCGACCAGCTCAGTGACCATGGTCTTCATCCCGTTGCGCTCGCCCCAGCGCATATACATGCGCATAAGCATGGCGGACCAGTCATTGGCCTCGGTGCCGCCGGCGCCGGAATTTATGGTGAGGACCGCTCCGAGGTTGTCGCCTTCGGCTCCGAGCATATTCCTGAGCTCCAGGGCCTCGACGGCCTTTACGGCCTTGGCATATGCCGAATCGAGCTCCGCCTCATCGTCGGTCAGTTCGAGCAGGACTTCGAGGTCGTCGGTCTCCGCCCTGGCCGCATCGATGCCCTCCACCCAGAACTTCAGGGCGGCGGTGCCTTTCAGATATGCCTCGGCGGCCTTGGTGTCGTCCCAGAAATCCGGAGCCTGGCTCTTCTGTTCCCGGGCCGCGATTTCGGACCTCTTTCCCTCCACATTAACGCACTTTGCCAGGACCGAAATCCTGGCACTGAGCTCTTTTACCTGTTCGCTTGTAACCATGTCGGCAAAGATACTGAAGATTTCCGTAATTTCCTTTGCCGGCGCGGACACAGGCCGCATATGTCGTCACCCGCCTATCGCGAAGTCGCAATAGACCGGAAAATGGTCCGAAATGTACCGTGTGCCGTAGCCGCTGTCCGACACGACCTTATAGTTCAGAGGCCTGGCGCCGCGGCTGAACAGATGGTCGAGCCGTTTCCAGCCGGAGTCCTTGAAGCCCGTATAGGTGGCGCTGTCCTCTGTGACCAGGGCCTCGGTCCTGGCGCAGTCGAGGAAGTTCCTGACGGCCGACAGACGGGTGTCGTCCTCGTCGCAGTTGAAGTCGCCGCCGAAGAGCACCGTGCCGTCCGCGGCTATGCTTTTGATCCTCTCTACATTGACCTGGGCGTTCTTGGCGATTACGTCGCCCTTGGACGGGGTCACGAAATGTGTGTCGAAAAGATACACAGTCTCGTCAGTGTTCTTGAAAAGCACTTTGAGCCAGAGAGTTATCTTATAGGTGGACGTGCCGAAGCTGGTGGATATCTCGTCCGGGGTCTCGCTGAGAAAAAGCCTTCCCCAGTCCTGAATCTCGAACATGCCCTTGCGGAGCATTATCACCTGGCGGGCGCCGTTCTCGAGGAACACGTTCTCGGTGCAGGAAGGCTCGGCGCCCTCCTTCAGCTTGCCGTTGACGGCATAGAAATAAAAGTCATACTCGCTGCCGAGGGCGGTCTGAAGGTCGTTCAGCTGCTCCTGGCGGCATTCCTGCAGCATGGCCACGTCCGGCGAGACATCGGCGAACATGTTGAGGCACGGCTGCTTCCTCACCGAGGTCCATTCATGTCCTTCGGTGTCGGTGGAGCCGTCGGCCTTGCCGCCCACCCTGATGTTGAAGGTCATAACCCTCAGCATGGACGCGGCGGAGACACTGCTCTCCTGCCTCAGGACCACCCTGACGTCCGCAAGGCCGTCGGCGCTGAAGGTCAGGCTCCCCTCCCTCACAGCTCCGCTGTAATTGGGCAGAAGCGTGACGGTGAGCTTTGCGTACTTGTTGCCCCTGGAGACCGATGTCGAGATCCAGTCCCCGTCGCTTGCGGCCGACACCTTCCATTCAGAAGTAGCCTCGACCTTGATTTCCAGCGAGGTCACCCCGTCCCGGACATCAAGCGCCGTGATTTCCTCCCCATCGGAGTCCACGGCGCGGAGATAAGAATCCGGAACCGCGGTCCCCTCCTTCGAACAGGAGAAAAGGGCCGCGAGAACCGGGAATAAAAGCAGTATCAGTAATTTTTTCATCGGTCGTATGCGATTCGGATCACAGGGTCGTTCTCGATGCGGTGGACGCCTCCGTCGGGAGTGGACTTGTACTTGCCGCCCGTCGCCATGTTGGACATGGCCCTGTATCTTATCTGTATGGTCTCCTGAGCGGCCGCGACGAGGTTGTAGTTGACTTCAATCGCATGGCTCACGGTCTTTGACTGCGCATAGTTGAACGTGACTTCCTCGGTGGTCTTGCCGTCGGAGCTGGTGGCCGTCTCGGTCTGCATCTCCATCATCGGGACCCAGCTGCCTCCGTCATAGATTTCGAGAGTCCAGTATTTCAGACCGCCCGCGGACGCATAGACGCTCATGGTGAAGGTCACGGTGGAGCCGGCCGCATAGACCTTGTCCAGGTCGGCGGTGAACATCCAGCAGTCGCCCGCCTGGCTGCCGGTCACGTTGGGGTTGCCGTCGGCGTCGATTCTGCGCTTGGAGTAATTTTTCTTGTCAACATCGGTCTTGTCCACATTGACATATGTGATCCGTCCGCTGCCTGCGGTGGAGCTGACATAGCGTCCGCCGTCTCCGGCGTTCTTGTCGGCCTCCGAAGGGATATAGGCGTCCTTGCTGGGAGTGGTGACTCCGGTGAAGGTGGGTCCGTTGATGTCGCGGGACTCGCTGAAGTTCCACTGGGCGAGCACGGCCTCGAGGCGGGTCATGCCCTTGTCAAGGACCTTGTCGGCGACCATGAACACAGCATCGCCGTTCCTGAAGGCATATCCGTCCAGCACGGCCAGATGGCCGCCGAGCTTCGTGAGCTCAAGGCTTGCGGAAGGCCAGGCGACCGAGACGGACGCGCCGGTGCTTTCTATGCTTATGGTGACATTTTCTCCGTCAAGCTCGACTATTCCCTCCACTGCTGCATATTTTCCGCTGCCGGAGTACTCGCCGGCGGTGGAGGTGATGTCCTCGGGCTCGGCCGAATAGTCATCGCCGGCAGTCTCGTCGAGGATGTTGCTCTCAGTGATGCAGGGCAGGCCGAGCACCATGCTCTTGACGCCCTTGACGGTGGCCTTGCGGCCGAGGGCGAGGTCGGCGTCGGTCCATGCGAAGCCTTCGCCGTCGGCTATCAGGCTGTATCCGGAAGTCTCGGCGACCACCGTGGCGTTCTTGACGCTCACGGCCTTGCCGTCGTCCACGGAAGCCATATCCTTAAGGGCGGAGACCGTCGCCTCCTTGTATTTGTCGCCCGCCTGGCTTATGGCGAGAGTGGCGCGGCTGGCGATCTTCGCGCCGCCCACAACGACATTGCCCGTCCTGGGAAGGTCCACGACGCTTCCGTCGAGGTTATCGGAGATTTTCACCGTGACTTCGGTCTGGCCCGCGCCGCCCTCGGAAGGGGTGACGCTCACCCAGTCCGGGCACTCGATCAGGGTCCAGTCTCCGTCGGAGATGACATTGACCGCGGTCTCGGCCACGCCGAGAGCCTCCACATTGAGAGAGGAGCAGTCCATGAGAGTGGCCTTGGCCACGGTGTCTTCCTCTTTCTGGCAGGCGGAAAGCAGCGCGAGGGCCGCAGCCGCCATGCATATTATCTTTTTCATCGTCATAACTTTTTAGAAATCAAGGCCGTCGTCCCAGCCGGGGTTCTGTGTGAGATTGGTGTTGAGGGAGCGCTCGTCGCTGGGCACGGGATAGAGATAGTCCCTTTCCTCGTTGAACACGTGGGAGATGCCGCTGGCCGCGTCCACATAGCCCGAAGTGCCGTCGGAGAGATATATGTCCTTGCCGATTTCGATCACGTTGGCTGCGGAGGTGGTGGGCTTGGCGCCGCTGTAGAGGCAGTATTCTTTGGTGCCGTCGCCGTCGAGGTCATACTCGCCGGGGCC
>CAZIFT010000049.1:8887-12672 GCA_964538395.1 uncultured Muribaculaceae bacterium | reverse complement strand
ACGATGATATCCTTTCGGACTGGCTCGCGAAACTTTTTTTGGAAGGCTGCTGACACAGGCTCGGGGAGGGTCACTGCCAGAATTTGCCTTTCCGCGAATTTGGAGTACCTTTGCGGCCGAAAAAGTAGTGTTTCATCATGAAGAAGTTTATCACTCTGGCCGCAGTGGCAGCCGTCGTGCTTGCAGCCTGCAGCAAAGAACAGCCTGAAAAAGAGCAGCCTGAAGAGGAACAGCCCGAAGAAGTCAAAATCATCAGACCCAACGGACTGGTAATCCTCTCCGTCCCGGAGCAGATAGTTGCCGGAGACACGGCGGCAATCCGTCTCCGCGTCAACCCTTCCACCGCCAGGCTCACCGCAGAAAATCTCAGCATAGACTGCCTGGAGTCAATGATTTATGACGCCGAATACAGCGAAGCCGAGCAGAAATACTGCGGCATCGCGACCAAGTCAGCGGACTCCGCAGAAGACGCCGCCATCCCGTATGTGCAGAACACCGACAGCTACTCCATCTGCAGCGTCGTGCCGGATTCCCTCGACCACAAACCCCTCGAAGGACAGTACATCGTAACCGTCAAGGCACAGGATACCAAGAACATAATCGACCGTTCCACCCTCGCCCTCGTCTGCAAGTTCGAGGATGAGAACAGCGACACGGCCTATATCTCCACCGAGATATTCAGCCTGCCGCAGATTCCACGCCCCGGCGATGCCATCTTCGCCTGGTCGCCGCAGTCCATGAGCCTCCGCGCAGGCTCGCTCACCCAAAAGAAAGACAGCATAGTAGTCGCCAACGACACCGTCAACAGCGCCAAGTGGTACCTGTCCGCCCGCAGTTACAAGAACGCGGCCAGCGGTGCCACAATCCGCTATGACTACAGCAAATACATCACCGACGTAAAGGTGCAGCTCTACAGCGGCTCAGACGAGATAGCCTGCAACCTGAAGAAAACCGATTTCGACGGGGTCTATTCCAGCATGATCGACGAGATGTGTGCCGGCTACCCGGACATCGCGCAGGAGCCTTTCAAAACCCTCTACGAGAGCGGTTCGGACAAGAAATACGAGACCTACACCAACACGCTCACGGTCACCGACAAATATGGTCACGCAGACCGCTGGTCCCAGGATCTCAACATAGTGATTCCGACCAGCATAAGCTTCAAGCTGAATATCCCGGAAGAAGTGCCCTCGGGCAAATACGATGTCGTGGACAAGGAAGCGACCTATGCCGAGTATGGCATCGACATCGAGACAATCAAACGCTACCCCAGCCTCAACCTCGTTGCGCTGAGCTACTCCAATATGGGCGGCACCGGAATATCCTTCGCCGGCCGCAGACGCGACGACAATTTCGGCCTTGGCGGCGTGACAGTGGCAGCCGGCCGCAAGTCCATCAGTGCCGACCTCCTGTGCAGCAGAGTCTTCGGAATGTTCTATGTCAAGGGCCCCGGCCCGACGAATTCCGGCTCGCTCGTCAACAACCTCAACTTCATCGAGAGGTTCGTCCCGGCAGAATAGCCCCCATATCAGCCGTCAGCCTGAACCTGGTCCCTCATGCGGGAGGAAACATTAACTTTGCAAGCTATGGACAAACTGGGAAACCATATCAGGCTTATGGTCTTCGATGCCGACGACACGCTGTGGGCCCTGCAAAACCATTTTGAGGATGTAGAGCGGGAATACTGTTCCCTGCTGGCTTCTTACGGCAGCAGGGAACAGATTTCAGCCTCGCTCTTCGCCACGGAAACGGCCAATATGGAAGACCTGGGCTACGGCTGCAAGGCTTTCACCATCTCGCTCGTGGAAAATGCCGTGAAAGTGAGCCGGGGAAAGGTGGAAGCCACCGTCATTGCGCAGATTGTCAAGCTTGGCAAGACACTGCTCCATCTTGACGCGCAGCCTCTGGACGGCGTGGAGCGGACCCTGGAGCGCTTGCACCAAATGCCGGCCACCGACGGGCTGGGACGCCGTTTCCGTCTGGCCGTCTTCACCAAAGGCGAGCTGAAAGACCAGGAGAACAAGCTGCGCCGCTCGGGCCTCGCCCGCTTCTTCGAGCATGTGCGCATCGTGAGCGACAAGACCCCGCAAGCCTATCGCGACCTCTGCCGCGACCTCCATGTGCAGCCCCGGGAAACCGTGATGGTGGGCAACAGCTTCAAGAGCGACATCCTGCCCGCCCTCGACACCGGAGCCTATGCCGTCCACATCCCCTTCCACACCACATGGGCACACGAAATGGCTGAGGAGTGCGAGCACGAACGCCTCTGCCGCCTCTCCCGTTTCGAGGAGCTGCTTAACCTGGTTTAGGCCGGAATCCTACTTCTCGATGACCTTCTCGACGACGGCGCGGACGGCGTAGCCGCCCCAGCGCTGGTCCCAGAGAGTTTCCGCCGTGCCGGTATTATAGACCCTGAAGCCGTAGGCACGGTTACAGGCGTCAGCAGTGATTTCCCTGGTCCAGTAGAAACCGCCCAAGCCCACAGATGGGTTCACGTCATCGTATTTGTATCCGGTGTACGGAAAGAAGACGGAATTGCCGTTCAGGGTGCTCGTGAACCACATCCCGTTGCTGCCGTCGCTTTTCCACGTGCAGTATTTGATAAGTTCATCAAATTCCGCCTTGGACGGCATCCTGCAGAATGAGCCCCAGTTCACATAGGCGGCATCGTTGTCATTTTCAAGCGTGGTCAGTTTGTCGGTGCTGTTGTATTTGTCGTATGAGCCCGGGTCGCTGTAGGAGGATTTGATTTCGGTCTCTCCCCAGGTATAGAACCGCCCGATTCCGTAGATGCCGGACGCGCCCACATTGGTCTCGGCCCATAGCGTGCCGCTGGGCAGGTCCAGGTCTATGAATTTGTAGCCATTGTAGCAGCAGTAGCCGGTTTTCGCAATCGTGGCATAGGTTACGGAAAGCTTCTTCACATCCCTGCGGGAAATCTCCAGCGAGCGCGATGCGGTGGTGCAGGAGTACATTGTGGTCGTAGGCACTTTCTGGAAGCCAACGGTAAGAGTGACATTGTATTTCCCGACCGGCAGCGGGAAATAGAACACGCCCGATGCCCCCTCCACAGCCCAATAGTCGATGGTTATGCTGTTGCCCTCGGAGGCCGTCTCCGTGGAGGTCGTAAGTTCAGGAGTCTCCGCACTCAGGTCAACGGTGAAATTCCCTGCGATTTTGCGGTCGGCGGTAAGCGTGACATAACCTTTGTTCGCCGGCATTTTGTCAATCTTGATGCACAGCACTCCGCCCAGATGCTTGAATTCGGTGGACAGGTTGTTGCCCTCACCTGCAATTACGCCGTATGCCGGAGCGTTGGAGCTGTTGATGTATGATGTAGAGCCTGCTGAATAAAAATCCGTATCAACCGAGTCATAGGTATAGGATGAGGGCAGATTGTAGGTAAGGGTCGTGCCGGAGAGCTTGTGATTGGTATTGTAGGGATATACGGCATAGGCGCCGACTTTCCCTTCCACTTCCCCGCTGAAGCTGCCGGACCTGACATATGCTGTTTCGCTGTCCCATTTCAGCTCGGAAAAAGTCGTCTTCCCGTCCCCGCCTACGGTCGCCAGTCCGATGGCATCGGACGGGAGCCAGTAAAAGTTTCCACCTGCGTCGAAAATGTTCTTGGTTTCATTGCCGACGGCATTTGCCTGGAGCGTCACGCTATGCCTGGTGTCCGGTTCCGAGCCGGGATTCTCCTCCCGGTCACAGCCGGATGCCACAGCGAGCACCGCCCCGACAGCCAACAAAAAACAGTATTTCATATCTCTCATTTTCTCCAT
>CAZIFT010000049.1:0-8787 GCA_964538395.1 uncultured Muribaculaceae bacterium | reverse complement strand
AACTCTTTCACTCCCCCACCCCCATCCGCCGATGTGCAGAAATATCATTACCTTCGCATCCGGAAACACTGCAGGATGAAACAGATAGAAGTGGTTGCCGCCATCATCATGGAGGACGGGAAAGCCCTAAGTATTGACTCACATATCCTCAAGCGAAAGACAGCGGAGGACCTTCCTGTACCTGCCGAGACGGCTCTCCTTGCGGGCGAAAAATTCAGACTTCTCCTTCAGCAGGTTCGGGTCGTATTTGTCCGGATTCCTCTTGACCTCGATGATTTCAACGCTCTTGTCATCGGCACTCACCGCCACGATGTCAATCTCGCCCTGCTGGTGATTCCCCTTAGAGTCCGTGTACCCCTTCGAATCCCACCAGCTGCCTATCGCACGGTATTCCAGAGACTCGGCGAGCTTTGCACGGAAATACCTCTCGAGCGTGTCACCGGAATAGGTCTGATAGTCATCAGACATCACCTTGGCGAGCAACGGATATTGACCGATTTCTATCATCGACTCATTCTTCTCGATATAACGGAACCAGAAGCGCAGGAAAATGTCGCTGATTTCATATCGGACGGTCTGGGTGTTCTTCCCGGCCCAGATCGGGCGCTTCTTGGATATAAGGTTGTAGGTCTCTTCCAGCTTCGACAGCTGCCCTCCGATACTCTTCTCGCCCAAGTATGCAGAGATGTCCGCCTGGGTATTGTGTCCCTCAGCAATCGCCTCAAGCACAGAGAAATAAGTTCCATACTTCTTTCCGAACTCCTGAATGAGAAGTTTGCGACCCTCCTCGATGAAAGGAGAATCCGCACTGCAGATGAACTCTATCATCTTCTCGCGCGTCAGCGCTCCGGCGTCCACAAAGAGTTCGATATATTTCGGGACTCCGCCCGTGTAGGTGTACAGAGCCAGAAGGTCATCGTTGATATAACCGGGGGCGTACTCCGCCATTATCTCCTTCAGCACCGACGGCGCGAAAGGCTGCAGCT
The DNA here is from genome assembly GCA_964538395.1 of uncultured Muribaculaceae bacterium. Taxonomy (GTDB): domain Bacteria; phylum Bacteroidota; class Bacteroidia; order Bacteroidales; family UBA932; genus Cryptobacteroides. The sequence continues at coordinate 7,801 of CAZIFT010000049.1, read as the reverse complement.
TGATGGTCTTGTCGTCCCTGCCATACAACGGTTCTTTCTTGTCTCTGAACAGCTTGGTCATCAGTGAATACACCGATCCGCTGACAATGAGGTTCACGTGAGTGTTCAGGCGATAACGGTCCCAGATGTCCTGGATGTCCGAGAATATGGACGGATTGGCGTCGCCGAAGTTCTGGAACTCGTCAATCGCCACGGTGAATGTCCGGTGACCGCCCTCCTGCATAAGTATGGAGAACATGTCCCTGAACGACCGCACGCCTTCCGGCACGAAAAGACCGAGTTTCGAACGTATCTCTGCGGCAAATGTGTCACACAATACCGCCTCATTCTTCTTGCCGACAAAGAAATACAGATACGGTTCTCCGTCCATAGCCTTGTCAATAAGGGTGGTCTTGCCGATACGTCTCCGGCCGGTCACCACGGTCAGCATCGAATGGTTGTCCCCGGACCTCTTCCTCATTTCCCGAAGCTCCGAAAGCTGCTGCGTTCTGTCGAAAAATTTCATGTTCTGCAAATTTTACGGCGGTAAAATTTACCGCTGTTGCAAAGTTAGAAAATTTTGCTTCATGCAACATAAACAACCGGGCATAATTCGCTATTTTTGTGACGGCGCCACATAATAAGCATAAACATCCGATGTCAAGAATTCCACTGATTATCACGCTCCTTGCGGCTCTGGCTCTGAATGCCGGGGCGCAGACAATACGGCCCTGCATCCCGCCCGCAACGCCGCTCGACCATGGGACGGACACCGCCGAGGTAACGATCATAGGCGATGTGATGATGCACAGCAGGCAGCTGGAATATGACCACCGCGAGTTCCTGCAGGGCATCGCCCCGGCGCTCCGGGACGCCGACCTGGCCGTAGCTAATATGGAGTTTTCACTGGGAGGGCCGCCATACAGCGGCTATCCTGCATTCTCCGCTCCGGACGCATATGCCGGGTATGTCAGGGACAGCTGCGGAGTGGATGTTTTCCTCACGGCCAACAACCACATCCTGGACCGGGGCAGGAGCGGACTGACCCGAACCCTGAATGTCTATGACACGATGGGCATCAGACATAGCGGGGCGGCCGCCGACTCTCTCCGGCTCGTCTCGGGCTACCCGCTGATGCTCGCCGTCAAGGGCGTGCGCATTGCGCTCATCAACTTCACCTACGGGACCAATGTCCAGCCGGAGCCTTCCGATGCGTGGCCGAGGGTCAATCTGATGCGGCGCGAAGATGTCAAGGCCGCCATCGGCAGGGCCAGAGAGAAGCGCGCGGACTTCATCGTGGCGCTGCCGCACTGGGGAAACGAATATGAGCTGAGCCACAGCCCGCAGCAGCAGGAATGGGCAGAATGGCTTGTGGATGAAGGAGTTGACGCAATAGTCGGGGCGCATCCGCATGTCGTGCAGGACACTACGCACATCCATGGCGTGCCGGTCATCTATTCTGTCGGAAACGCCATTTCCAACATGAGCGCGCGCAATACCCGGCTCGGCCTCGCCGTCACGCTCAGGTTCACCGCCGACCCGGCCACCGGCGCCAGGACGATGCTGGAGCCGGAGCTCCGCTTCATCTGGTGTACGCTTCCGGGCACGCTCACCGAAGGCTACCGCACCGTCTTCACCGACGACTATCTCCTCCGCCGCTCCGAATGGCTCGACTCCGCCGACTATGACAACATGACCTCCACCCTGCAGCGCGTCACCGCCGCCACCGGCATAGAACAGAGCCCGGAAAGCGCAACTCAGCGGCCGTAACAGCGGCAGGCGGCGAGCCACGGCCGCCCGAAATTTCCCGGAACGGGCTCCCGGCGCCGCACGCGCGCATTGGGATAAATGATAATTTTTAGCTAAATTGCCCGGTTGTTATGACCACTTCGGAAAAACTCTTCTTCGCTCTGCTGCGCAGCGGACTCTGGGGCACCGCCCCCGAGCTGCCAGACGCGGCTCCGTGCGAAGACGACTGGAAAAAGGTCTATGGCCTGAGCATGTCCCAGACCGTGGTCGGCCTGGTCACCGACGGAGCCGCCGCATGCCCGGCAGGCTTCGTGCCCAAAGCGGTTTCCCTCAAGCTGATGACCTCGCTCATAAAGACCGAAAAGGCCAATGCGCTCATCAACTCCAATGTCGCCCGCTTCGTCTCCCTGCTGGAGAGCGGCGGCGTGCAGCCGATACTGGTCAAAGGACAGGCCGTCGCGCAGTGCTACATCCATCCCACGGGCAGAATGCCCGGCGACATAGACCTCGTGATAGATCCCGGACAGTATGAGGCCGCAAAGGCCGTCATCGCTCCGATAGCCGACAGCTCAGAAGAAGGCGATGTCACGAAACTGCATTTCGGGGCCATGTTCGGCAGTGTGGAGCTGGAACTTCACGGGTCGGTCCGGACGAGTCTCGGGCAGAAAATCAACGACACTCTGGACCGGGTCCAGGCCGAGCTGTACCGGGAAGGCGGCCACCGCCGCTGGAACTGCCTCGGCACCGAGGTGAGAATACCGTCAGTCGATTTCGACGCCCTCTTCATATTCACCCATCTGCTCCAGCATTTCTTCTATGGCGGTCTGGGGCTCAGGCAGCTCTGCGACTGGGCCAGGGTGCTGCACACGCATTGCGGCGCCATCGACCGCGGCCTGCTCGAAAGGAGGCTCACGGAAATGGAGCTGCTCAGCGAATGGAAGACCTTCGCGGGATTCCTGGTGGACTATCTCGGACTCCCCGCGGAAGAGGCCCCGCTATATGACGCCAGATACAGTTCGAGGACCGGCAGGCTCTGGAGATATATCGAGCGAGTGGGCAATTTCGGAAAGAACCGCAAGCGCCGCGACCGGAGCCGAGACCCCTACCTGATAAGAAAAATAGAATCGCTGTTCGTCTATTCGCAGGATTTCCTGCACCACGTCAGCATCTTCCCCATAGATTCACTCAAGTTCTTCTGGTACTATTTCAGACAGGGAACGCTAAAAGTCCTGCACGGAAACTGATATGCAAAAATTCTACTCCATAGCCGACCACATCGTCGCCCTCAGTGCGGCGGACGACTCCCCCGCGTGGGACGTCTGCGGCAACTATGTCCCGTTCGAAGTCTCCCCTGCCCAGCCGCCGGTGTGCTCGCTTGAGCTGAGGGACGCCATCGACATTCCGGTGGCCAAGACCGTATATGAAGTGCGGGAAAAGGACTTTCCGAGACTCTGCTTCAGCCGCTCCGGCGACGGCCGCTGGGTGGTGGAGATGGCCCCGGAGAGCGAGCTCCCGACAGTGGCGCATCTGATTGCGTCCGAGGATTTCTCCTCCGGCATCCTGGCCATGCTCCCGGCCGGCAAGGCAGCGTTCCGCTTCGCAGTGGACAACGCCCTGATGCTGATGTTCGCCCTGTCCACGGCCACCCTCGGCACTCTGGAAATCCACTCCTCTGTGACCGTGTGCGACGGCAGAGGATATGCCTTCCTGGGCAAGAGCGGCACCGGCAAGAGCACGCACAGCAGGCTCTGGAGGGAGCATATCCCCGGCAGCTGGCTGCTCAATGACGACAATCCCATAATCCGCGTCAAAGACGGCGAAGTCCGCATCTACGGCTCGCCCTGGAGCGGCAAGACCCCCTGCTACAAGGCCGAAAGCGCTCCTCTCGGAGCGGTGGTGAGAATAAGCCAGAATCCCGAAAACTCGATTCACCGCCTCTCGCCGGTGCAGGCCTATGCCTCGATGTACTCGTCATGCTCCGCCTTCCGCGAGATCCGCAACACCGCCGACGGCATCCACTCCACCCTCGTGCAGCTGGTCGGAGCAGTGCCGATGTACAGGCTGGAATGCCGGCCCGACAGGGAGGCCGCCGAGCTCTGCCACAACACCGTGAGCCGATGAAGACCGTGCAGCTGCCCAACGAAATCCTGCTGACCAGCGCCGCCGCCTTCCTCGACGAAGGCCGGGAGGTGATTGTGCGCGCCAAAGGCAACAGCATGCTCCCCTACATCCGCGACGGACGCGACAGCGTGGTGCTCAAGAAGTCCGATTCGCTGGAGGTCGGCGACATAGTGCTGGTGCAGATGCCGGGCAGGTTCGTGATGCACCGCATCATAGCGCGCCGCGGCGACCGTTTCCGCATGATGGGCGACGGCAACCTGCGGGGCACCGAGACTTTCCGCCGGGAAGACGTGCTCGGCAAGGTGATATGGATAGTGAAGGAAGACGGCCGCAGGGTCGCTCCCGGCAAGGCCAGAGTGTGGAAGGCGCTTCTCCCGGTGAGGCGCCTGCTGCTGGCGGTCTATAGAAGAACATGTAAATGACAAGAATATGAAAATCAAAGAAGGATTTGTGCTCCGCAGCATCGGAGACAACTATATGGTGGTCGGCGAAGGTCTCGCCCAGATTGACTTCAACAAGATCATCTCGCTCAACTCCACGGCTGCGTTCCTCTGGAAGGCCGTGCAGGGCAAGGACTTCGACGCCGAAACCCTCAGAGACCTGCTGCTCGGGGAATATGACGTCGATGAGGCCACAGCTCTCAGGGACGCAAAAGCCCTGATGGAGAAGTGGGCCGCCGCCGGACTTGTGGAATAGGCGGTGAAAAGCGCAGGCATATGCGTGAAGGCGCTCGGAAGGATGTCCGGGCCCGCGAAGAGATGGATGCTCGTCAGCGTCCTTCTGGGATTCGTGCGCATAGCCGCGTCGCTCTCGTTCGTATGGGTGTGCAAGGAGCTCGTGGACATAGCCACGGGAGCCTCCGACGCCCCGATCACCGGCAGGATAGTCCTGATGGCCTGCATAATGCTGACCCAGCTCGTCTGCGGGGTCGCCTGGTCCTATTGCCAGAAATATGGCATAGTCACGGTGCAGAACAGCCTGCGCGAATCGCTCTTCGGGCGGCTGATGGCCGGCGAATGGAACGGGCGCGAGAAGTTCAGCAGCGGCGACGCCGTCAACCGTCTCGAAGAGGACATCCGGGTCGTTTCTGAGCTGCTCTGCGAGCATATCCCGCAGGCGGCCGTGACCATATGCCAGCTGATTGCGGCCTCCGCCTATCTGCTGATGATGGCTCCGGGCCTGCTCTGGGTGCTGCTGATTCTGATGTGCGCGGCGGTCGTGGGCTCGAGGCTGTTCTTCCTCAAGCTGAGGAAGCTCACCTCCGACATAAGGGCCCTGGACAGCGACATCCAGCAGCTCATCCAGGAAAACCTTCAGAACCGAGTGGTGACTCTCACCCTGGTGGGCACCGCCCGGGTCCTTTCGGCTCTCGGCTCGCTGCAGACCGGCCTCAGGGACAAGACCGTGGAGAGGCTCAACTTCAACGCGGTGGCGCGCGGATTCATGTCGCTCGGATTTATGGGCGGCTATGCGTCGGCCTTCCTGTGGGGCGTGTTCGGCATTGTCAGCGGCACCGTGAGCTTCGGCATGATGACCGCGTTCCTGCAGCTCGTGGGGCAGGTGCAGAGGCCCGTGGCCGACCTGGCCAGAGAGCTTCCGGCATTCATCCATGCCCTGACATCCATCGAACGGCTTATGGAGATTGAAGAGCTTCCCGCCGAGGAGGACGGCCCGGAATGGACCGCCGACGGAGCCGCGGGAGTGAGATTCGAAGGGGTGAGCTTCCGCTATTCGGAGCAGAGCCCCGAAGTGCTGAAAGACTTTTCGCACGACTTCCGGCCGGGCACGCTGACTGTGATCGCCGGCCCCACCGGAGTGGGCAAAAGCACGCTGGTCAGACTTATGCTGGGGCTTCTCAAGCCTCAGAGCGGAAGCATAAATGTCTATGATTCAAAATCTTCCTGCAAGGCTTCGAAGCCTTCGCGCGGCAACTTCCGCTATGTGCCGCAGGGCAACACGCTGATGAGCGGCACAATCAGGGAGAACCTCCTGCTCGGCGATGCGTCGGCCTCCGACGAGCGTCTCCGCGAGGCGCTGCACACCGCGGCGGCGGACTTCGTGTTCGACCTCCCGGACGGCTGGGACAGCATCTGCGGAGAATCGGGCAGCGGGCTCAGCGAGGGCCAGTGCCAGCGCATAGCCATAGCCCGCGCGCTGCTTCACCGCGGCGGAATCCTCCTGCTGGACGAGTCCACCTCATCGCTCGACCCTCAGACCGAGGCCCGGCTCATCTCCAACCTGCGCGGGGCCGTCATGAACGGAAAAGAGAAGCTCACCGTCATCTTCATCTCCCACCGTGAGGCGGTGATGTCAAGCGCCGATGAGCTCCTCCGCATGGAATAGCCCCTACAGGCTGTAGGAGAGCTTGGTCTTATAGTTCTTGTTCACGCATACGGTCGCGGTCTTCTTGCTGAGATTATAGACGACCGACCACTGCGTGTTGCTGGTGATTTCGCCGCCCTCGTCATCCAGATCCGTGTGCACGGCGTTGAGCAGGTCCATGCACTCGTCCTCGGTCATCACGCGGTTCTTGCTTTCCAGCGTATTGTGCAGCGTCTCATAGCGCTCACGTCCGCCGCCGACCGACTGCCAGCCCTCAGACAGATAGAAATTGGTGACATGGTCGGTGTCGATCAGGTTCATGGTCCAGTCCTTCGCGGCGGGGTCGCTCACCGGAGGCACATCGTCGGGACGGTAATATTCGACCACCACCCTGTCGCCCTTTGCATCGGCGACCAGGAAATGATAGTTGGCGTCGGAATCATCGCCGTCGGCGAAGAAATTGTGAGAACGGAACACCTCCACAGCCTCATCGACCGTCGTGCAGCCGTCCAGAATCAGCCTTATGGCCAGAGTCGGGATGATGTCGCTCTTCTGCGAGTCATGCTGGACGGCGCCGCCGGTGCCGCGCAGGGAAAGCACGCATATGAACAGTCCGGCGTCATTCATTCCGTCCATGCAGCAATATATGGAAGTGGTGACGGGCACGGAGAGGTCGGTCTTTCCGTCCGACAGGGAGCCGGCCACATAGGTGTTCTGGTCCAGGAAAGGCAGGGCCGAGATGTTGAAGGACTCATGCACACCTTTGACCACATTATGCAGGAATATGTTGGCGGCCGACGAGAATCTGAAGTCGAAGTTGCGGCCCACCAGCACATCGCCCTGGGGAGACTTGGCGAAGAATGCGCTGCAGCCGAAATCGAGACCCGGGTCGGCCTTGCCAAGCGAGACGGTGGTCAGCTGCGGCACCACGCCGCCGAGAAGCTTGAGGCTGGAGCTGGCGCCTCCCGCCGCCATGACATCGTCGATGAGATAGTCAGCGCTGTATTCCAGCGTGTACATCTGCCCGTCCGCCACGTCCTTCAGCGTGGAGACCATGGCCTTCTGCTCATCGGTTCTGAGATAGGCCGCGGGGTTGGTTATGGACGGGGATTCGTTCTTGTCGCATGAAGAGACAATGCATGTCAATGCCGAAAGGCATATGGCAAGAGGGACTGAGCGTTTCATCTGTTCTGGGGTTTTTGATTCATTTTAACATCTTCGCGCACAAGCGGTCGAAGCCTCCGCAATATAACGAAAATTCCCCGCCCGTGCAAGAGCAAAAAGGACCGGGACGAAATCACTTCGCCCCGGCCGCAAAACTACTGACTAACCAGTCATGGAACCGCCATCATGAAGACATCCGGAGCGGTTCCCGACCTGTCCGGAACCCGGCAGAAAGGCTGCGGCCAGAGGAGCCGCGCCAAGGGTTCATGGACGGACAGGCATTATCAGATACGAGTATTCATAGTGCTGAGAATCCAGCAGATATGACTTGTGAGGAGGACGGCCCCAGCTGTCGTCACCGCCGAGACCTCTCTGGAGCAGATCCACATTCAGCCATATGCGCGTCCTGTCGCGGTGGATGTCGTCGATGTGCCTCTGGCCCTTGCTGAGCCCGGGGTCCACCGTC
>CAZIFT010000048.1:0-13110 GCA_964538395.1 uncultured Muribaculaceae bacterium | reverse complement strand
GCCCTTCCATAGACACAGCCTTGAGCATGGGGACCCCTTTGTCGAGAGCGGCGGCGGCCAGCGCGTTCACGGTGGTCTCGCCTATCCCCCTGGCCGGAGTGTTCACCACACGGCGGAAAGACTCGTTGTCCCCGGGGTTGACGGCCAGCTTGAAATAGGCCATCATGTCCTTTATCTCGGCCCTGTCGAAGAACGAGTTTCCGGAATATATCCTGTAGGGCACGTTGCGCTTGCGCAGAGCCTCCTCAAGCACCCTGGACTGGGAATTGGTCCTGTAGAGGACGGCGAAATCCCGGTACATGGCGCCCTCGTCCGCCAGCCTCCTCAGAATGGAAGAAGTCACCATGGACGCTTCCTCCCTGTCCGTGTAGGCCTTCATCAGGTGTATCTTCTCGCCCTGCGCGCCGGTAGAGAGACAGTCCTTGGGGATGCGCCCCTCGTTGTGGGCTATCACGGAATTCGCGGCCCCCACTATGTTGCCCGTAGAGCGGTAATTGTTGACCAGCTTGAATATGCGGCATTCGGGATAGTCCTTCCCGAAATTGAGTATGTTCTGTATCCTCGCGCCGCGGAACGCATAGATGGACTGAGAGTCGTCGCCCACCACGCAGATGTTCCTGTGCGCGGCCGACAGCTTCTTGAGTATCAGATACTGGGAATAGTTGGTGTCCTGGTACTCGTCCACGAGGATGTAGTCGAAGCGCCCGGCTATCGACTCCAGCGCGTCGGGATGGTTCTTGAGCAGAATGTTCATGTTCAGGAGGATGTCGTCGAAATCCATCACTCCGGACTGCTTCATGAGCTTCTGATAGGCCTCATAGATGTCGCACACGCGCGGCATCTTCGCATAGGCGTCGGACTTCATCCGCTCGACGTCCCTGCGGTAGGAGGCGGGGGTCCACAGCTCGTTCTTGGCGGCCGATATGCGCGAAAGCACCGACTTGGGCTTATAGGTCTTGTCGTCGAGCCCCAGCTCCTTGATGCAGCGCTTTATCGCGCTCTGGGAGTCAGAGGTGTCATAGATGGTGAACGACTGCGGATAGCCGAGCCTGTCGGCATATTCCCGCAGGAAACGGATGAACACGGAATGGAACGTGCCCATGCACAGCCGGCGGGCCTTGAGCTCCCCGACCATTGCCCCGATTCTCTCCTTCATTTCGCCGGCGGCCTTTTTCGTAAAGGTCAAAGCCAGAATCCTGTCCGGAAGACAGCCCTTTTCCAGCACATAGGCGATCCTGCCCGTAAGCACTCTCGTCTTTCCCGACCCTGCGCCGGCCACTATCAGGACCGGACCCTTCTCACATTCCACTGCCTCGCGCTGGACACGGTCCAGACCGTCGAGTATTCTTCCGATATTATTCTCCATAAACACTGGTTCCGCCCCGCGAAACTTACATCAATAACAAAGCAAAATTAAGAAAATAATGGTTAACTTTGCGTTTCCTTAAAAGAGAGATATAATTATATTAATTTCTTCAATAATGTCAAACAACATCGTACTCAAACGAGGACTGAACATCCCTATAAAGGGGGAAGCGGTCCGGGAGACCGTCAAAAAGGTGCAGCCTGACATTATCGCCGTCAAACCCACCGATTTCCACGGTCTTATACCGAGACTTCTGGTCAGAGAAGGCGACAAGGTCCTTGCAGGTTCACCTCTGATGGCCGACAAGAAGTGCCCCGACATTCTTTTTTCATCTCCGGTCAGCGGAACGGTTGCCGAGATAGTCAGGGGCGAAAAGAGAAAGTTGCTTGAGGTCCGCATCAAGGCGGATGATGTCCAGAGCTATGTCGACTTCGGAGCACAGAATCCGTCGGCGATGAAGGCCGAGGACGTCAAGTCCCTCCTTCTCAAGAGCGGACTGTGGGCTTCCCTCATCCAGCGTCCCTATGGCATCCTAGCCGATCCCGAAGTCAAGCCCAAGGCCATCTTCGTGTCGGCGTTCAGCACCGCCCCCCTCGCAGCTGACAACGACTATGTCCTCGCCGACAGAGTCGCCGACGTGCAGGCAGGCGTGGACGCCCTTGCCAAGCTCACCGACGGCGGAGTGCATTTCTCCATCAATGCGGAGAAGAGCTCCAGCACCCCTTTCCACAAAATCGAGCATGTGATCATGCACACCGTCTCCGGAAAGCATCCGGCAGGCAACGTGGGCGTGCAGATCAGCCACATCTCCCCCATCCGCAAGGGCGAAACCGTGTGGACAGTGTCTCTCCTGATGCTGGCCGCAATCGGAAAGCTCTTCAACACCGGCAAGGTCGACCTCTCCAGAAAAGTGGCCGTGACCGGACCTGTCGCGAAGAACCCCGCCTATGTGGACGCATATCCCGGAATCTCCATGCACGACCTCAAGGAGTTCTATGACAACTCCGCCAAGGACGTGAGATTCGTGAGCGGCGACGCCCTCTCCGGAACCAATGTCGGCGAAGACGGCTATCTCGGCTACTACGACAATCAGGTGACCCTCCTCCATGAAGGAAGGGAAAGAGAGGTTCTCGGCTGGCTCAAGCCCTTCAGGTTCAACCAGTACAGCTCCCAGCGCTCCTACTTCTCGTGGCTCTGCCCCGGCAAGAAGTACAGCATGGACACCAACACCCACGGCGGAGAGCGCACCTTCATGATGTCCGACGTTTACGGAAAGGTCCTTCCCATGGACATCTTCCCGATCTATCTCGTCAAGGCCTGCCTTGCCGGCAACATCGACGACATGGAGAAATACGGCATCTATGAGGTTCTTCCCGAGGATCTTGCTACCTGCGAGTTCGCCGATCCTTCGAAGAACGACATCCAGGACATTATATCCAAGGGCATCGACCTGATGCTCAAAGAAATGGCATAATAGGGAATCAGAATTATGGAAGAAAACAAAACAAACCCCGGCCTTTTTGAGAAAGGCGGAAAACTCGGATTCCTTCACTCCACGGTCGACGCCTTCGACACATTCCTCCGCGTTCCCGCCACGGTCACCAAGACCGGCTCGCACGTGAGGGACTCGATCGACCTGAAGAGGATTCTCATAATAGTGGTCATCGCCCTCATCCCCGCAGCCCTTTTCGGAATGTGGAATGTGGGATATCAGTACAGCACCAGAATCGGTGAAGACTGGACTCTTCTCCACAACTTCTGGTTCGGTTTCCTGAAAGTGCTTCCCCTCTACCTTGTCGCCTACATCGTGGGCCTGGGCATAGAGTTCGCTTTCGCGCAGATCCGCGGCGAGGAAGTCAGTGAGGGTTATCTGGTGTCGGGAATGATCATCCCGCTCATCGTCCCCGTGGACGTTCCCCTCTGGACTCTCGCAATCGCAGTCGCCTTCGCAGTCGTGTTCGGCAAGGAGGTCTTCGGAGGTTCCGGAATGAACTTCCTCAACCCCGCCCTGCTCACCCGCGCATTCCTGTTCTTCGCATATCCGAGCAAGATGTCCGGAGACCAGGTGTGGATCGCCCACAGATGCGGTGAGGACGCCATCACAGGCGCAACCCCTCTCGCAGGCCTCAGAGGCGGCGGAGTGGACAACCTCGGCTATTCTTTCTGGCACCTCTTCGCAGGTGACATCCCCGGATCGGTCGGAGAGACATCCGTCATCGCCATTCTCATCGGCGCCGTGATTCTCATCTGGACCGGCATAGCAAGCTGGAAGATCATGGCATCCTCCGTGGTCGGAGCGCTCCTCGTGGGCTGGCTCGGACAGATCGGCGGAGTGACTGACGTTCCCGCCTACTATCAGCTCGTTCTCGGCGGCTTCGCATTCGGTACGGTCTTCATGGCCACCGACCCTGTCACCGCAGCCCAGACCGAAGTCGGAAAATGGATCTACGGTTTCCTGATCGGCGCAGTCTGCGTCACCGTGAGACTGTTCAACCCCGGCTATGCAGAGGGCATGATGCTGGCTATCCTGCTCATGAACACCTTCGCACCTCTCATTGACTACTGCGTGACCAACTCCGCGATCAAGAGGAGAGCCAAAAAATACAATGCCGCTTAAATCAGAAAGAATATGAACACAAACAGCAATACATATACAGTTGTATATACGGCTATCGTCGTCATTCTGGTTGCGGCGCTTCTTTCCTTCGTGTCCCTGTCGCTGAAAGACAAGCAGGACGCCAACATCAAGGCCGAGACCATCAGCCAGATGCTGACAGCCGCCCAGTACGGGACCAAGGCAGAAATCACCGGTCAGGGCAATGACAATGTCCTCAAGCAGTACAGCGAGAACATCAAGGAGGCCTTCACCGTGAACGCCGAGGGCGAAAAGGTCAGAGACCTTTCCACCGAGCTCGGAAGCATCGAGCTGGCCGACGGCCTCAAGGCACAGAACAAGCTCATCAAGGACGGCAAGACCTCCGAGCTTGAGCTGCCTGTCTATATCTTCAACAAGGACGGCAAGGAAGTCACCGTGGTGGCTGTCTATGGCGCCGGTCTGTGGGGCCCCGTCTGGGGATACCTCGGACTCGACGAAGACGGCAAGACCGTTCTGGGAGCATATTTCGACCATGAGAGCGAGACTCCCGGCGTGGGCGCAAAGATCAAGGACGACCCTGCATTCCAGGCCGAATTCATCGGCAAGACCGCAGCTTTCGACACCGAGAAGCCCCTGCAGATCGTGAAAGGCGCACAGGGCGACAGCCAGGTTGACGCGATAAGCGGCGCCACCATGACTTCCAACGGTCTGAGCGAAGCCATCGCAACATGGCTCCACTACTACGCTCCCTACTTTAACAACGCCCAGCCCGAAAGCGAGCCGGCCGAGTCTCAGCTCGATGAGCAGGAAGAGGCAGCCGAAGGCGAGGCAGTCACTGAAAACGAGGAGAATTAACCATGGACAACAAACTTAAAGAAACAATACTGAATCCTATCTTCAAGGGCAATCCTATCACTGTCCTTGTGCTGGGAGTCTGCTCCTCACTTGCGGTCACCGTACAGCTCAAGGGAGCACTTGTGATGGCCATAGCGGTGACCCTCGTCACCGGTATCTCCAGCTTCATCCTCTCGCTGATGAGGAACACGATCCCGAACAGGGTGAGAATCATCATCCAGCTCGTCGTCGTCGCACTGCTCGTGATTCTGGTCGACCAGATCCTGAAGGCATATGACTATGCGACTGACAAGCAGCTGTCGGTCTATGTGGGACTTATCATCACCAACTGTATCGTCATGGGACGAATCGAGGCTTTCGCCCTCGGCAACAAGCCCTTCCCTTCCCTTCTTGACGGTCTGGCCAACGGTGTGGGCTACGGACTGATTCTGGTCGTGGTCGCCATCTTCCGCGAAATCTTCGGTTCCGGCACGCTCCTCGGCATGAGGGTCATCCCGGAGTCGTTCTATGCGGCCGGCTACATGAACAACGGTCTCGTGATTCTGCCTCCGATGGCTCTGATTCTCATCGGATGCATCATCTGGATCCAGAGAGGCATCCAGAAAGACCTGCAGGAGAAATAAAATAACGCCGAACAATTATGGAAAGTTTAAGCTTATTCGTAAGGTCAATTTTTGTTGACAATATGATTTTTGCATACTTCCTGGGTATGTGCTCATACCTGGCGGTATCCAAAAATGTGAAAACTGCCGCAGGTCTCGGCGTGGCCGTCATCTTCGTGCAGCTGATAACCCTCCCCATCAACTACCTGCTGAACAGATATGTGCTGGCTCCCGACGCCCTCATCCAGGGTGTTGACCTGAGCTTCCTCAGCTTCATCATCTTCATCGCGGTCATCGCCGCCATCGTGCAGATACTTGAAATGGTCGTCGAGAAAGTCTCGCCTACGCTCTATGCGGCGCTCGGAATCTTCCTTCCGCTGATCGCCGTGAACTGCGCAATCATGGGAGGTTCGCTGTTCATGCAGCAGAAAGATTTCCCCAGCCTGGGTCAGGCAGTGGTCTATGCGCTCGGTTCCGGTATCGGCTGGTGCCTCGCAATCGTGACTCTCGCCGCCCTCAGGGAGAAACTCGCATATTCCAAGGTCCCGCCGGCACTCAGAGGAACCGGCATCACCTTCATAACGGTGGGTCTCATGGCTATCGCCTTCATGACCTTCTCCGGAATCGCAATCTAAAAAAGGAGGCAGAACTATGATGAATACAATTTTGGGAGCTGTCGCCACGATACTTGTAGTGACGCTCGTGCTGGTGGCTCTGCTTCTGCTGATCAAGGCGAAGCTGACCCCGTCCGGCTCCGTCAAGATCGACATCAACGACGGAAAGAAGGTCCTCGATGTCCCTCAGGGCGGAGACCTGCTCCACACGCTCGCCGACCAGAAGATTTTCCTTCCCTCGGCCTGCGGCGGTAAAGCCAACTGCGGACAGTGCAAAGTGAGAGTTCTCGAAGGTGGCGGCACCATCCTTCCCACCGAGACTGGATTCTTCTCCCGCAAGCAGATTAAGGACAACTGGCGTCTGGGATGCCAGGTCAAGATCAAGGACAACCTTAAGATCGCCGTTCCCGACTCCGCTCTCAGCGTGAAGAAGGTCGAGTGCGAGGTCGTTTCCAACAGGAACGTCGCAACCTTCATCAAGGAATTCAAGGTCAAACTCCCTGAAGGAGAGCACATTGAGTTCAAGTCCGGAGAGTATATCCAGATCGACATCCCTGCATATCACGTGCAGTTCAAGGACATCGACGTGGATCCCGAGTACAAGGCAGACTGGGAGAAATACGGATTCTTCAACCTCGAGTCCGTCAACCCCACTCCCACCATCAGGGCCTATTCCATGGCCTCATATCCTGCTGAGAAAGGCATCATCATGCTGAACGTCCGTATCGCAACTCCTCCGTTCGACAGGACCGCTCCCAAGGGAAGCAACAAGCTTCTGCCCGTGAACCCCGGTATCGCTTCTTCCTATGTGTTCACAAGGAAGCCCGGCGACAAGGTGATGATTTCGGGTCCTTACGGAGAGTTCCTCCTCCCGGAGAACGATCCCGACACTCAGGAGTATATCTTCGTCGGCGGCGGTGCCGGTATGGCTCCTCTCAGAAGCCACATCATGCACCTGTTCAAGACGCTCAAGACCAAGAAGCCCGTTCACTACTTCTATGGTGCCCGCAGCCTTGTGGAGGCATTCTACCTCGAGGACTTTGCGGAGATCGAGAAGGAGTTCCCGAACTTCCACTTCCATCTTGCACTCGACCGTCCGGATCCGGCAGCAGATGCAGCCGGCGTGAAGTACACCGCAGGTTTTGTGCACAACGTGATGTTCGAGACCTACCTGAAGAATCACGAGGCACCGGAGGATATCAAGTACTTCATGTGCGGTCCTCCCATGATGTCGAAGTGCGTGGAGCAGCTGCTTGACAATCTCGGCGTTCCGCCTGAGAATCTGCTTTGCGATAATTTCGGAGCATAAAGTAAAAGAGACTGACGTTTGTCAGTCTCTTTTACTTTATGCTCGAGAGGCAGGCCAGTCGGCCTGCCTCTCTTTGCTTCTTAACCTCCTTACGTTTCCGGTCATCGGCTGTCTCCTCCGGGACCTGTGCCGCCCGTGGCATCATGAACGGGGGGACCGCCGCGAAGCGGTGGTGGGATGAGCGAAGCGAAGGTCTCCGGAGGAGACACCGAGGACCTGCATGAGGTAAAGATTTATGAAAAAAGAGGCCATAAATCTTTACCCCGGGTTTTTTGACAATAGGAGCGTATTAGATTCGCAGCAGAATTAAAACGAAACAAGATGGCAGAGGAGATGAAAACAGGAAAGAGGGACGAAGGCCGGATTCTTCAAATGGGCGGAGTCTCGCCCGGCTTGCTTCACTTAATCAGATACCTGCCGGCCTTTCTCCCGTTCCTGACGTCATGCGCGGACGAGATGCCGGCTCCGGTCTTTGACACGGAGATTGTCCTTACAAAGGCAGAAGGGACCGCACTCGCGAGCCTTGACCTCTTCTTCTATAACGACGATACCCAGAAGAGGCTGGATTCCTACCAGCATTTCTCTTCAAAAACCTCGGGCACGGTGAGCGCCGCGTCCGGGTCGGGAAAGAAGATAGTGAAAGCCGTAGCCAACTGCCCGGGCAGGGCCTGGCCATGGGCCGAAATATGCTCCGTGTCCGCGATTGAGGAGATGACGGTCCTGCTGGACGACGACAACCCGCAGCAGCCGGTGATGTCGGGCACCTGCACCATAGACGCCGGCAGCGGTCAGAAAGGCTCGCTGACTCTGGCGCCCCTGCTGGCCGAAGTGTCGCTGGAATCGATCCGCTGCGACTTCTCCGGAAGGACCTACAGCGGAGAACAGCTCGAAGACGTCAGGGTCTATCTGACCAACGTATGCGCGAGCGCGGCCTTGTTCCGGACGTCCGCTTCCGCCTCTGCGGAGTTTCTGAACCTGGGCGGGCTGGACAGTCTCGGGGTGACCAAGCTCAAGCACCCGGAATATGTCTTCGGGCGTCTGTCGCAGACGCTCGGCGAAAAGGCTGTGAAACCCGGCCTGAGATTCTACTGCTACGAAAACATGCCCTATGAGGAAAGCGCAGGCTCGCCCTGCACGAAGCTGGTGATAGAAGGAACGCTCGGAGGCAAGAAAGTCTATTATCCCCTGGCGATATGGGACCTGATGGAGACCCCGTGCGTACGCGGAAACCGGCAATACAAAGTGAATGTGACCCTCACCCGCCGGGGCGGGTCCGATCCGGACAGCTCGCTCGAGAAAGGAACCGCAAATGTGACGGTGACGGTGGCACCATGGACAGAAAAGGAGGAACAGTATGTCAGTTTTTAGAAAGACGGCGGCCGCCGCGGCCATGCTTGCGGCACTGTCATGCACAGAGGACCGCCTTGAAATCACGGACGGGGAGACCGTTCCCGTCACCATAACCATAGGAACCGCAATGGCGGAGACGAAGGCCGCCCCCGACGAGAACAAGATATCGGACCTCAATCTGTTCGTGTTCAGCGAGGACGGGCGCATAGAGGATTTCCTTTGGGTGTCCGGCAGGGACCTGAAAAAGAAGACGGACCTTTCCTTCACCGTGAACCTGGTGAGGGGCGTAAAGACCGGCCTTGCCTGCTGCGCGAACTTCGGATTCAAGCTCAGCTCGGTGAAGAGCCGCGAAGACCTGGCGGACTACAGATACACCCTCGCCTACCCCGACGAATACTCCGGAGGACTGCCGATGTATGCGTCCATGGACAAGGTTTTCTCCAAGAGTGACAATACGGCCAGTCTGGAGCTGAAGAGGCTTATGGCGAAGATTTCCCTGCGCATGGACCGAGGCGGGCTGGACGAGGGAGTGGAGCTGAGCGTGAAATCCGTTGCCATAGGCAACTGTCCCAAATCGGTCGTCCTGGAAGGACAGAGCTCGGTGACAAGAGAAAGCGACACCTTCGGCACGAGCCTCACCGGAAATATTTTCAACGCCTCCGCGCTGAACGTGGAGGAATCCTACGGCGTGAGCGAGGCTGTGAACCTGTACATGCTGGAAAACATGCAGGGCGACCTGCTGGACGACACCGTGGACGACAGCGAGAAGATTCTCACCGGATCCATGGCGGGAGTGTGCTCCTATATAGAGCTGAAGTGCGACTACCAGTCCTCCTTCGCCTACACCAGGCCGGGAGAATACCTGATCTACAGATTCTATCTGGGAGAAAGCAGCTGCAACTTTGACATCGAGCGCAACTGCCGGTACAGCATAACCATACAGCCGCACGGCACCGGGCTGGAAGATGTCAGCTGGAGAGTGGACACGTCCGGAGTGGAGGGATCGGATTGACGGGAAAGAGATATGGATGCGGTGATTGTGTGGTCGGACACTGTGGGGAAGGAATATCGCAGCAAAAGACTGGAATATTTCAATGACCTGCCACGGGACGGGCATGCCCTGCGCGGCGGCCGCGGAAAAGAGGAGCTGTTCTTCTGCATCGCCTCGATAGTGAGGAACGCGGACTTCGTGGACAGGATAATACTCGTCACGGAAGAAGACAGAGGGCACGGGCTCGATTTCATAAGGAAGAACTTCCCCATGTGGAAGGGCGAACTGAGAGTGGTGCCGCATGTCGAGCTGTTCTGCGGACTGGAAGGCTTTCTGCCCTGTTTCAGCCCCATAGCCGTCCGCACCCTGCTCTACAGGGTCGGCGGGCTCAGCGAAGATTTCCTGCTGGTGAACCCGGGATGCATACCTCTGAAAAAGCTGGACCTCGGGGCGGCCGGCGGGGCAGGCCCGAAACCTGTCATATTCGGGACCTGGGAAAGGGCCGGCCGGCTCATGCGCAAGGGCACCCGGAGCTTTTTCATAGGCCAGGAAGAGCTGTATCAGGGACACCGGCGCTTTTCCGGAAATGCTGTCGGAAGAGCCCCCGGGGAGCGGCGAGGCAGATTCTGCTTTCTTCCCTCCCCTCACCCGGTCCTGCTGAGCCGGAAGATTCTCACGGACTGCCTGGAGAGTTCCTCGGGACTGATGAAGGAAAACCTGCAGAGGCGGTTCAACAGCCCCGAGCAGAGGGACATCACGGCCGAAGCGGCGAATTCCGGCAGGATGGAATGCCGCAGCGACCTTCCGGCGACATCCTTCGTGGTGCCCGCCGACAACCGGGAGTTCGGCAGGATGCTCAGGGGAATGGGCGACTCGGCCTTCATCTGCGGGCCGCCGCTGTCCCACTTCAGGGAGGAGCAGAGCGCGGCCGTCAGGGACTGCCTGAGAGCCCTGCTGCGGATAGAGGCTTGGAATTGAACTCGGATACGACTATCTTTGTGAGGTCCGCACAGGCGTGAGCCACTATCGCGCGGCTTCTTATATGAAAAAGGTTTTGACGGTCGGAGTCTTCGACCTGCTCCACATAGGCCATATAGAACTCTTCCGCAGGGCCAGGGCGCTGGGCGACAGCCTCACGGTGGCCGTGCAGGAAAGCGGCTCCGTGAAAAAATACAAGCCGGAGGCCGAAACCGTATATTCCACCGAAGAGCGGATGTATATGGTGAAGGCCATCAAGTATGTGGACGATGTGATACCCTACACCGACGTGGACCTGCTTGCCGGGGCGGTGGACTTCGACATCCTCGCCGCAGGCCCGGACCAGCGGCACGAGGGCTTTGTGAAACTGTTCGGATGGTGCCGCGAAAACGGCAAGGAAGTGGTCATACTCCCCAGGACCGAAGGCATCTCATCCTCTGAACTCAAGGAAAGAATCAAATCGCTATGAACGCTCTGTTGTCTTTAAGGAAATTCGCGGCGTCCCTCTGGAGGGCGGCCGACGAAGCCACCATAAACCTGCGCATGCAGACGAGAAAAAACTGCAGCTATCAGCCGCTCTCGGGCCGCAGGGACGGAATCGTCGTCTCGCTCACCTCTTTTCCTCCCAGAATGGGCGTGGTGTGGATAACCCTGGACTCGATGTTCAGGCAGAAGACCCGACCGGACAAAATTGTCCTGTATCTCACTGACGCAGAGTTCCCCGGAGGGCTGGCAGAAGTCCCGCAGCAGGTGAAGAGGCTCACCGTCTTCGGACTTGAAATCAGGTTCGTCCCTGACAATCTCTATTGCCACAACAAGTATTTCTATGCTCTCCGCGAGTTCCCAGATGCAACGGTAATCACCGTGGACGATGACAGCTACTACCGCAGCGACACCATAGGCCGCCTGATGGAGATGAGCCGCAAATATCCTTCGGCCGTATGCTGCAACATAGCCTCGGTGATCAACATGGACTCTTTCTATGACTATTCCACCTGGAAGAAGGCGGCGGTGCCGCACGTTCCCAACGACCTGTGTGTGGCCAACGGCTTCGCCGGAGTTCTGTACCCGCCCCATGTCATAGGCCCCGGAATGTTCGACAAGGAGCTGCTGCTGAAGCTGGCGCCGAAGGCCGACGACCTCTGGCTTAAGGCCAACGAGGTGGACATGGGCGTGAAGGTGGCCACGGGCAGCTACTATCCCAAGCCGGTGACCGTGGGAGGCTCGCAGAAAATCTCGCTCAGAAAGTACAACAAGGGTCCGGAAAACGGCAACAGACTGCAGTGGAAGGCCCTCGACGCCCATTTCGGACTCAAAGAAAAGATTGAAAAGGGATGGACGCGGTAATCACATATGTCAACGGGCTGGACCCTCAGTGGAGAAAGGAATATGCCGAGGCGGTCGGCGGAGAGGCCATGGTCAAGAGATACAGGGACTGGGGCACTCTGAAATATCTGCTGAGAGGAATCGAGAAGCATATCCCTTCCGTGGAGAACGTGTTTCTTCTGGTCTCCGGAGAGAGCCAGGTTCCGGACTGGGTGGACAGGAGCCGTCTCAAGATAGTGACACACAGGGATATAATCCCATCCCAATTCCTTCCGACCTTCAACAGCACGAGCATAGAGATGTTCATGCATCTCATTCCCGGGCTCGGGGAGGAGTTCCTTTATTTCAACGATGACATGTTCCCGGTCATGGACTGTCCGAAGGAGGATTTTTTCCGGAACGGCAAATCCGTCATCGGCTTCACCAGGCATCTTTTCGCCAGCGGAGGCTACAAGAAAAGGGTGCGGAACTCGGACCGCCAGGCCAGACAGGCCCTGGGCATAAAGCCGTCGGTCCTGTTCGTGCGTCCACAGCACACCTGCTCCCCAATGCTCAGAAGCAGGAGCCAGGAAATATATGACTATTCAAAGGAGAAGATATTCGAGGTCGTCTCGCCGCTGCGCACCGACTTCAATTTCAACCAGTATCTGTTTCTGGACTATCTGTATTTCAGCGGCCTGACCGTAAGGGGGAAGATTTCCAACAAGCATCTCTCGCCGGCAGTCCACACTCCCGCGAGGATCACCTCCTACATAGACCGTCCCACTCGCAAGATGATCTGCATCAACGACGTGCATCTTTCGGAAGAGGATTTCACAAGATACAGGGACGCGGTGCTCGGCGCCTTCGAAAGGCATTTTCCCCAGAAATCCCGCTTCGAGCTGTAACAGGCGCCCAGCCCCGAAAGGTCCGCATCGCGGCTTTTGTCAGTCGAAATAGTACACCGGAGCGAAGCGACAAGCGGGCTTCTGCCCGCCGGCCGGAAGGTCGCCATGCCACCTAATAGGGGGCTGCCGGCGATAGCCGGCTGGGGGTTAAGATGCTGATACGGCAGTATTTGCGCCGGAACGGCGCAAATACTCAGCCGTATGGCTTGTGCCCCGCACAGCCATATCCTCGGGCG
>CAZIFT010000047.1:0-13229 GCA_964538395.1 uncultured Muribaculaceae bacterium | reverse complement strand
TCTGCGGCAACGGGCGTCTCGACAGGCTCGACGACCGTATTTGACTCAGCAGGCGCCTCGGCGACCTGCTTCTCCGGAGCGGCAAGCATATCGGCGAGCCCGGTGACGGCGGCGCTCACCTCCTCGCTGGTCTCCTCATGAGTTTTAAGCGATATGGGCGACAGCCCGAAACCGGCCGGATAGATGTCCAGATCCTCATCGGCCACAAAAAAGAAATTATTCTCCCTGGTGGCGCGCAGCCGGCCCAGACCCGGGAAAATGATGGTCTTCTTCTCCCTCAGCACATCCATCATCTCGCTCAGGAACCCCCTGATCACCTTCTCCGCATCGGCACGCGAACACTTGTTGGACTCCGCATAGAAATCCACCAGCGAAGTGTCCTCCGCATTCTCCCTCTGGCGGAAAGAAAGCTTCCGGTAGGGCGGATTTATGGTATAGCCCTTGTCCGAGAAGGTGGACGGGACGACTTCGGCGACGAAAACGCCGGCGCCCGGGAGCGCGACTTCGTCTTTGTCAAGGATAAGCTCCTTGACCATCTTTGACAGAAGGTCTATATCCATGGATCAGAAGCTGAGTGCTGAAAAAACCGCAGGCCCCGCATATGCGGAACCGATTTCACAAATATAAGCGAAAAGCCGCCAATTTTCGAAAAAATCGCCGGCTTTTCGCTATGACTCAACCGCATTCCCGTCACTTGATCCTGATGGTGCGGCCTATCTTCAATGTGGTTCTGGCCGTCAGGCCCGGATTCAGCTTGACTATCGCCGAGACGGTGGTCCCGTTGCGGGAGGCTATCCTGGAGAGGGTGTCCCCGCTCCTGATCTTGTAATAGACCGCGGCATTGGCGGCGGCCTTCTCCGCAGCCGCCTTCTTCACCGCCGCAAGCGAATCGGCAGTGGCCTTGTCCTTGGCGTCGGCGATGGCTATCTCGTCCTCCTCCTCGTCCGAAGTGGGAACATAGGTGCTGGACGCGCTGAGATATTTCTTCTTCAGGACGAACAGGCGGTGGCGCAGATTGCCCGTCTCGAAATCTATCATCCACTGGGGGTCGAAGGCATATCCGCGGAACCTCGTCTCGAAATGGAGATGGGCTCCGGTGGAACGGCCTGTGGATCCGCCCAGGCCTATGGCGTCGCCCGCCTCGACCCAGTCGTCCACGCTCACCAGGCGCTTGGAAAGATGGCCATAGAAAGTCTCGAGGCCGTTTTCATGCCTCAGTATCACCAGGTTGCCATAGCCCTTATAGTATTTGGACACGCGCACCTTGCCGGCGAAGGCCGCATAGACCTTGTCTCCGGTTTTCAGCGGAAGGTCCACTCCCTGATGGCGCCGCCCGTGGCGGTAGCCGAATTTCGAATAGACCTTGGTGATGTCCGGGCATCTGTACTGGTTGAGCGAATCCACAAGCCAGATATTGATTCTGTCCGGCAGGTCGTCCAGGTTGCTCCGGTAGGGGTCCGGATAGTCATTGCTCCAGTTTTCCGTGAAGGTGGTCTGGGCCATGATGTCGCCCGGGTCGCGCCAATACTTCCATGTGTTGTCGTTCAGAAGTATGATCTTCACTCCGGGAGACTGGGTGTCTATGGTATCGACGCCCTCCGCTCCGGACGAAGGGTCCATCGACTTCACCGGCTGCAGATGCGGTCTGGGGACCAGCAGCTGCGCCTTCTTGTCTGTCTGTATGTCATTCTGGGCGCAAATAGAGCCCGCGGCGAGGACCATCACGGCCAACGCCATAACCGCACGTCTGAAATTCATGGTCTAAAATCTCAGAGTGTGGCGCCGAACTTATTCTTCAGCAGTTCTTTAACCTCTGCGACCTTCTCGTCCAGCATTTCCTTCGAGGTGGCCTCGCAGAGGAAGCGGAGATAGGGCTCGGTGTTGGAAGGACGGATGTTGAACCACCACTGGGGGAACTCCAGACGGTAGCCGTCGAAGTCCATGAATGCGGTGGGTTTATCCTGGGCCGAAAAATGCTCCTTCACAGCGTCCATGGCGCCCTGCTTGTCGTCAAGCTTGAAGTTGATCTCGCCGGAATTCTGATATTTGGCGATCTTCCCGATGAGCTGGCTGAATGTGACGCCCTGCTTTTTCATGCGCGAGAGGACTCTCAGCACAAGCAGCGCGGCGAGCAGGCCGCTGTCGGAATAGAAGAAGTCACGGAAATAATAGTGTCCGGCAAGCTCTCCGCCCCAGATTCCGCCGATTTCGCGCAGCCTGGGAGCGGCGTTGGCGCGGCCCACCTTCCATGTGTGGACCTCGCATCCGAGAGGCTCCAGATATTCGGCCACGGCCTTGGAGCAGCGGATTTCCTGCAGAACCTTGCCCTTCTCGCCTCTCTCGTCTATGAAATAATGTCCGAGCAGGGCTATGATGAGATCCGGCGGGACGAACTGACCCTTCTCGTCGGCGAACATGACTCTGTCGGCGTCTCCGTCGAAAATCACGCCGGCGTCGGCGCCTATCTCCACCACCTTCTTCCTGAGAGCTTCCGTGTTCTCGGGCATGAGCGGATTGGGGTCATGGTTCGGGAAGCGGCCGTCTATGGTGTCGAAAAGATATGTGGCCACGTCTCCGAACACCTCGTGGGCCAGGAGGTTGGACATTCCGTTGGAAAGGTCCATGGCCACATGGAGGTTGGAAAGGTCGGCCTTGAACTTGAGCAGGAACTGGAGATAGTCCCCTTTCACGTCCATCTCGTGCACCTTGCCGGGAACGGCGGCCTTCGGGGTGGGTTTCCCCTCCTCTATCCACTGCTGGATCTGGCCGAGTCCGCTTGCGAGGCCCACGGGGAGAGCGTTCTCCCTGGACACCTTCATGCCGTTGTACTCGGGGGGATTGTGCGAGGCCGTGATCTGGACCGAGGCCTTGAACCCATAGTTGGCGGTGCCGAAATAGACCATGGGCGTTGTGGAGAGGCCGATATCATAGACATCGGCTCCGGCGTCCGTCAGGCCCTTTATAAGATAGTCGTGAATCTCCTGTGAGGAAAGTCTGCAGTCCCTTCCCACCAGCACCTTGTCGGTGCCGAGCAGCGAGGGGATGAAGGCGCCCACCTTATAGGCGGTGTCCTTGTCGAAATCCTTGCCATAGACTCCTCTTATGTCATATGCGTGAAATGCTCCCATAGTCGCCTTTTATTTGATTTTCGAAGGATAATGAGTGCGGATCTCGCCGCGGGCGATTCTCTGCAGCTTCTTGGCTATGATCTTCTTGCGGATCGGAGCCACCAGGTCCACAAACATGACCCCGTCGAGATGGGAAAGCTCGTGCTCCACCATCCTGCAGGCGAATCTGTCGAAAGTCTCGGTGACCTTCTGAAGATTCTCGTCATAATATTCCACCGTGATCACCGCGGGGCGCTCCACGTCGGCATAGATGCCGGGGATGCTGAGGCAGCCCTCGTTGTGGACGCACATTCCGCCTTCGGAAGACACGATCACGGGGTTGATCAGCGTGCGTTTGAAGTCCTTGAGATAGTCATAGACATCGGTCATGCCGGTGCCGTCCACAATCACGACCCTCTTGGAGACGCCGATCTGCGGAGCTGCGAGCCCCACTCCGTCGGACGATGCGAGGGTGTCCTTGAGATCCGTCACGAGGGCGGATATATACTCCCTGTCTCCGAGATCCAGCGGCTCCGCCTTCTCCCTCAAGACTTCCGATCCATAAAGATAAATAGGTTGTACCATCTTCTTACTTTTTTCTTTTAGTGACCTTTCTGGACAGCGATTCGGGGATTGCGATGTCCACCGGCCCCGACAGATGCCCGGACGTGCGGTCCAGGTAGCTCTGCAGGATGATCGCGGCGCTTATCTTGTCCACCGATTCCTTGTCCCGCCGCTGCGACGCCTTCATGCCTCCGTCTATCATGGCCCTGTGGGCGAGCACGGAAGTGAACCTCTCGTCTTCCAGAGTCACGGGAATAGACGGAAAGTTCTTTTCCAGCTGCTTCAGAAAGGCATCCACATCTTTTGCCGCCTCGGACGGAGTGTTGTCCATGTTCCTGGGATAGCCCACAACGAAACGGACTATCGTCTCCTCCCGAGCATAGTTTTTGATAGTTTCTATTAACTTTGCGGAATGCACGGTGTCCAGAGCCGAGGCGAAAACGCCAAGCGGGTCGCTCACGGCGAGTCCGGTGCGTTTCCTACCATAATCTATGCCGAGGATTCTGTCCATTCGGCAAATTTAGTGAAAACCGAGAAATAATGTCAAAAGAGCATAAAGCCAACAAGGGGCCGAGGGTGCACAAGTTCAGACTCACCTTTGCCGACGACGCGACCCACAGACAGCTGAGCGTGATAAAGTTCACGCGGTGGAGATTCTTCACGGCGGTGGTCACCATACTCCTGCTGCTCTTCGCCGGATTCACCCTGCTCATCGCATACACTCCCCTGAAATCCTTCATTCCCGGATATCCCGACGCCGAGACCAGGAAAGCCTCGGTCCAGAACGGCATCAAGATAGATTCCCTGGAGAATGTGGTGGCCAGATGGGAGTTCTACACCGAGAATCTCAAGAGGGTGCTCAACGGAGAGGACCCTGTGCTGATCGACAGCATAATCCGGAGCGCCGCGGAGGCCCCCGACACAGCCGTGGCCGCCAGGGCCGGAGAGAGGGACTCGCTGCTGAGGCAGACGGTCCGCGACGCCGAGAAGTTCAGCGTGGGCAAGGCCGCCGGAAGAGCGCTTCCCATGGAGGGAAAGCATTTCTTCACCCCGCTGCAGGGAGTGGTATCCAGGCAGTATGACAAGGCCCTTCATCCCTATGTGGAGATTTCCGCTCCCGCCAATTCGGTGGTGATGTCCGTCCTGGACGGCACCGTGGTAAGCGCAGAATGGAGCGACGAGTATCAGTATTCGATAATAATCCAGCACGACGACGGCATCATCTCGATCTACCGCAAGAACCAGAAGCTGCTGAAATCCGCCGGACAGAAAGTGTCCGCAGGCGCGCCCGTGGCGCTCACCGGAGGGATTACGGGTTCTGGCGACGGAGGCGGCCGGCTGCTTCTGGAGCTCTGGTACAAGGGAGAGACCGTCAACCCGGCCGATTACATAAAATTCTGAGAATGAATAAGAGAAGACTGGCCATATTGGGATCCACCGGATCCATAGGCACCCAGGCCCTGGATGTCGTGCGGCAGCACAGGGACCTTTTCGAGGTGGTGCTCCTCACGGCCAACAACAATTCCGGACTGCTGATAGAACAGGCGCGAGAATTCTCGCCCGCGGTCGCGGTCATATGCAATGAAGAGAAATACCGCGAGGTGGCGGATGCGCTGAAGCCCTGCGGGACCGAGGTGCTGTGCGGCATGGACGCCGTCTGCGGGCTGATGTCCGACGGGCGGATAGACATGGTCCTTACGGCCCTGGTGGGATTCTGCGGGCTCAGGCCCACAATCGCCGCAATCGAGGCCGGCAAGACCATAGCCCTGGCCAACAAGGAGACCCTTGTCGCCGCCGGAAGCATAGTCATGGGTCTGGCCGCAAGGCGCGGCGTGCAGATTCTGCCCGTTGACTCCGAGCATTCGGCCATATTCCAGTGCCTGGCCGGTTCCTGCGGCAACAGGCTCAGGCGCATCCATCTGACAGCCTCCGGCGGCCCTTTCCGCACATGGACCAGGGAGCAGATGGCCCATGCGACCATGGCAGAGGCCCTGCATCATCCGAAATGGAACATGGGCGCCAAGATAACCATAGACTCGGCCACCATGATGAACAAGGGTTTCGAGATGATTGAGGCCCGCTGGCTGTTCGACACCAGACCGGAGGACATCAACATAGTGGTCCATCCCCAGTCCATAATCCACTCCATGGTGGAATATGAGGACGGCTCGGTGATCGCCCAGCTGGGCTCGCCCGACATGCGTGAGCCCATCCAGTTCGCGCTGTCATATCCCGAAAGGCTGAGCCTGAACAACAGGAAGCTCGATTTCGCGGCTCTGGGGTCGCTCACTTTCGAGGCCCCGGACATGGAGAAGTTCCCCTGCATGGCTCTCGCCTTCGAGGCCATAGGCAAGGGCGGCAACATCCCCTGCGCCATGAACGCGGCCAACGAAGCCGCAGTGGCGGCCTTCCTGCACGGAGAGATCGGCTATTTTGAGATAGCTGAGACGGTGGGCGGCATAATGGCGTCAACGCCCTTCATAGCCGAACCTTCGGTCGATGAAATCTTCGACACCAATGCCGACGCCCTCGCCAGGGCCGGCGAATTCATCAAGAGCCTGAAACGGAAATGATCGTCCTGATAAAGATTTTCCAGGTGGTCCTGGCCCTGTCCATACTCATAGTCTTCCATGAGCTGGGACATTACGCCTTCGCACGGCTGTTCAAGATAAGGGTGGACAAGTTCTTCCTTTTCTTCGACATCAACGGAGTGAAGCTGCTGAGCACCAAGACAGGCTGGTTTTCGCGCATCTTCCCGAAGCTCAGGGACAAGGAGACGGAATATGGCATCGGCTGGCTCCCGCTGGGAGGCTACTGCAAGATAAACGGCATGATCGACGAGTCCATGGACACGGACTTCCTCAAGAGGGAGCCGCAGCCGTGGGAATTCCGCTCCAAGCCGGCATGGCAGAGGCT
Organism: uncultured Muribaculaceae bacterium; assembly: GCA_964538395.1. GTDB lineage: Bacteria > Bacteroidota > Bacteroidia > Bacteroidales > UBA932 > Cryptobacteroides. Next base: position 6,642 of record CAZIFT010000047.1, on the reverse strand, counting down.
TCTGGTGATGGCCGGCGGAGTCCTGTTCAACTTCATCCTGGCCATAGGCATATACATAGCGATGCTGGGAATATGGGGAGAGACCTATCTCAGCAACGACGACACCCATATCTATGCCGACGGCCTCGCCTATGACATGGGCTTCCGCACCGGCGACCGCATCCTGAAGCTCGACGACTTCGTGCCGGAGGACTTCAGCATGATCCAGGCGGACATCGCCAGGCGCGGGACAAGGGTGGCGTCCGTTCTCAGGGACGGCGACACGGTGGCGGTCTATCTGGACCAGAGCCGGATTCCGGAGATATTGAACACTCCGGGCATGTTCCAGGCCGCGGTGCCGTTCGTGGTGGACACCATTCCCCCGGCTTCGCCCAACTATGGCGGGGAGCTGAGGAAGGACGACAGAATCGTGGGCATATGCGGCACTCCGATACGCTTTCTTCAGGAAAGCCGCGCCATCCTGGCCGGGCATAAGAACGAAGAAGTGCCGGTGACGGTGCTGAGAGGGGCCGACAGCCTGGACATGACCATAAAGGTGGACTCCACCGGACTGGCCGGGATCTATGCGCAGGTGCCCGGAGTGACCAGGAAGAGCTATGACGCGATTTCGGCGATTCCGGCGGGCTTCAAGATGACATTCTCCATGATCGGGGGCTACCTGAAGGACCTGAAGATGGTGGCGACGCCGAGCACGGGGGCCTATAAGTCCGTCGGCAGCTTCGTAGCCATAGGCCAGGCCTTCCCCTCGAGCTGGAACTGGTATGGATTCCTTTACCTGCTGGCCCTGCTCTCCGTGATGCTGGGCGTGATGAACCTGATTCCCATCCCGATGCTTGACGGCGGGCACATCCTGTTCACGCTCTATGAGATGGTGACCGGGCGCAAACCTGGCGACAAGTTCCTGATGGCCGCGCAGATGGTGGGGTTCGTGCTGCTGCTGGGCCTGATGATGCTGGCCTTCGGCAACGACATCGGAAGGCTGCTGAAACCATAGACTGATATGAAAATCAACAACATAATGAAAGCAAGAAGCATATTTGGACTGGTGGTCGCGCTCGCGGCCATAGTGACGGTTGCAGGCTGCAGGCCCAACCGGAAAACTCTGCTGCCCAATGTCAGCGGCAAGGCCGGGGAGGTCATCATCGTGATGGACAAGGACAACTGGGAGGGCGACCTCGGCACGGAGGTCCGCAACGTGCTCGGCGGCGACACGCCCTATCTCTCGCAGAGGGAGCCGCTGTTCTCGCTGGTCAACATCTCGCCCACCGGGTTCGCAGACCTGTTCAAGGTGCACAGGAACATAGTGTTCTTCAACATCGCCGCGGACACGCAGAAGCCCGGAGTGGTCTATAGGGCCGACATATGGGCACGCCCGCAGTGCGTGATTCAGCTGGCCGCCGTCGACGCGGCCTCCATGCTGGACATCTTCAAGGAGAACAGCACCACCATTCTGAACGCCCTCGAGCAGGCCGAGAGGGACAGGATAATCGCCAATTCCAAGCTCTATGAGGAGACGTCCATCGCCACCGAGGTGAAGAAGATGGCCGGCGGCTCGCCCCATTTCCCCAGCGGATACAGGCTCAGGAAGGCCACCGACAATTTCATGTGGATCTCCGACGACAAGCAGTACACCATCCAGGGCGTGTTCGTCTATAAGTATCCGGCTTCGGAGAACGAGAATTTCACCGAGGAGAACATCATAGCCCACAGGAACGAGATTCTCGAGGAGAATGTCCCGGGCATGTTTGACAACACCTGGATGACCACCAGCACCTTCATCAAGCCCACGGTGGAGTTCATCCGCTACAGGGGCCGCCAGTTCGCGCAGACCAGAGGCTTCTGGGAGGTCCAGAACGACTTCATGGGCGGACCGTTCGTCTCGCACTCCTTCTACAGCAAGGACGGCAAGGACATAATAGTCCTGGACGGCTGGGTCTATGCTCCGAAATATGACAAGAGACAGTATCTCAGGCAGGTTGAGGCCATTCTCTATTCTTTCGAGTGGGAGGAGCAGGATGAGGAGGCCGGCGAAAAGGCTCAGGAGGCCGGAAGCGACCGCGGGTAGAGGAAATTTATTTTGTCAGAATAAAATTATTTTTTACCTTTGCATTCCCTACGACATGTGCGCGCACGTGTCAGGGCGGACGGTGGGTTCGTATAACGGTTAGTACTCGGGATTTTCATTCCCGCAATAGGAGTTCGATTCTCCTACCCACTACAGAAAATAAAAAAACATACTATGGCAAATCATGCATCCGCAGAGAAGTGCATTCGCCAAAGCGAAAGGCACAGATTGCATAACAAGTATTATGCGAAGACTACAAGAAACGCTATCCGCGCAATAAGAAACACATCTGACAAGGCAGTGGCCCAGCAGAACGCTCCCAAGGTCTATGCGATGATCGACAAGCTCGCAAAGATTGGAGTGATTCACAAGAACAAGGCCGCAAACCTCAAGAGCGGTATTGCAGTTTACATCAACAAGCTCGCATAAAGATTCTGAAGGAGAGCCTTCCGGGCTCTCTTTTCTTTCGGAGACGTTCCCGAGTGCTCCGGATGAAAAGCGGGATGTAGCGCAGTTGGTAGCGCACTACGTTCGGGACGTAGGGGTCGTCCGTTCGAGTCGGATCATCCCGACCAATACAGGCTGGCAAGATTGCCAGCCTGTATTGATTTTGCGACCATCTTAACCCCCGCGTCCTTCGGCCGCGACCCCTATTAGGGGTATTAAGTCGCTACGCTCCGCTTGCCAGCCTGTATTGATTTCACTGCCCATCTTAACCCCCGCCGACTGCGTTGCCGACCCTATTCCGAGTCATTCTCTCCAGATGTCAGCCTCATAATAAATTAAAGGAGCCCCCGACTTATAGGGACTCCTTTTATATTTTCGGCATGCACAGATTTTACATTGCATCACCGGCATCTTCTCCTTCTCCGTCTCCGCCTCCGCTAGGACCTTCTATTGTCCCCCCCCCATCAGAAAGGGTCATTATGCGCTCCTGCGTTTCTATGCAGAAGTCTTCGGTGCAGGGAGATGAATACTGCTTTTTCATTTTTTCTCGTTCGTTAAATCCCGCAGCACTATAATTTTATAACCACCAGGGGAGCAAAAAGTTGCCCAGAAATTTGCCCTGTCAGAGATTTCGTTTATGCCAGTGCTGCAAACGCCATAAACAAAATTCTGAATTGCGCTAAAGTTACAAATAAAATCTGAGAAACCGGCTCATTTTGGAGAGGGATATTTGTGCCAGCTTGTATTGATTTCGAGGCCCGACCTTGCCAATAATCAGGATTTTACAAAGTGAGCGTCAGACCACCCCAGCCAGAAGGGCCTGTAGTGGGGTTGGGCGCGCTTAAGGGCCCTTTTGAAGGCCCCTTAAGCAAGGCATAGTGCCACCGAAGTGCGTAGAATGCCTTACCCCTTGCTCTCATTCTGTAAAATCCCGAGTTTTACTGCGCTCCTCTTCCGGAAACGGCACCCGAATGCTATAACTGCGGTTCCTGTTGCCGCGATGCCGGGCCCCTCGACAGGCTCGGGGACCGTCCGGAGAATATTGCCGATGTCGGGAAGCTGATTGACACAAAAAAGCGGATGACCGAAAGAATGTTCAGTCATCCGCTATTTATGTACAGAGATAACGCTCTTAGAATCTCACGTAGTACTGGAACCAGAGCTCGTTGTAGCCGGTGGCGTCCAGGCCGGACACCTTGGTCGAATTGTAGCGATACTCTATCTGGAAGTTGAGGTTCTTGTGCAGACGGAAGTTCGGGGCTATGGAAGAGATGCTCTGCCTGAGGCCGCCGTTAAAGCCGGCGTCATTGTACTGGTCATACTTCACATAGACCTTGAACCACTTGGCCACGGGCACGCCCACGGTGGCATAGAAAGCGTCTCCCAGAGAATTCTGCCCCTGCAGAGAAGAGTAATCATAGGAATGGATATACTCAGCCCTGGCGCTCCAGTTGTCATGCTCATACTTCGCACCCACCGAATAACGCTTGCGGTCGCGGTCTGCGGTGCCGTCATTCCACTTTCCCGTCCATCCGAACACACCGATATAGAGGTCCTTGACAGGCTGGAACTGGATGGTTCCGATATAATCCTTAGAGGAGTTGACGTCGGTCTTATTGATGCCCTGTCCGTTATAGATTCCGAACTGATAGTGGAAGAACTTGTGTCCGTCCTCGCCCATAGGCAGCAGGTCTCCGGAGAACTGGATACCCTGGTCACGACCACCCATCGAAGCCTCGCCGACCCTGTCGCCGAAGCCCGCCATCTTCTTCACTGCAAGAGAAAAGTCGCCGGTGCCCACATCCCAGGGGTTCATGGGGTTCTCAAAGGTGAAAGCCCTCTTGAACTGGCCGACCTTGACCTTAAACTCAGGGAACTTCTTCCACTCGATGAAATAGTCCTTCACATGGGGAGTTCCTGCGAACTCCATCTGCACACGGTAGCTGAAATCACCGAGGATGGTTCCGTCCACATAGGCCCTGACATAGCGCAGTCCGAAACCCGGTCCGCCGTGAGAGCCTTCATTGTCGTTGTACTTATAGGTTCCGATGAAATAGGCTCCGAACTTGGGCTTCGACGCGAAATTCGTGAGATCATAGCCATATTCGGGCTTCTCATCGGCAGCGGCCTCGCCGTTTCCGGCATAAAGCGGCATGGAAGCCAGCATGGCTGCTGCGAAAAGAGTATATACTGCTTTTTTCATTGTCAAATCAATGGATTACTGAGCGAACGGGAAAATCTTGGTCAGCCAGAAGAAGCCGAAGATGAATCCCACGACGCCGATGATCAGACCCACCTTGGCCATATCCTTGGTCTCCACAAGACCTGTGGAAGCGGCGATGGCGTTCGGAGGAGTCGAGATGGGGAAGAGCATTGCGAGCGAGGCGCAGACTGCGATGAAGATGATCATTGCCTGAGAACCTCCGAGGGCGACAAACGCAGCGTTGTTGGCGGCAGCGGGGTCGGCCATTCCTTCAGCGACCACAATAAGGATCGGAATGAGCAGAGCCGCAGTGGCGGAGTTGCTGATGAAGTTGGAAAGGAAGTAGCAGACAAGACCTGCGACTATGAGCACAAGCACCACCGACATGCTTCCGAAAGGAATTGCATTGATCAGCACCTTTGCAAGTCCGGTATCCTGAAGGCAATATCCCAGGGCGAAACCTCCTGCGACCAGCCAGAGCACCGACCAGTTGATTTCCTTGATTTCCTCCTTGCCGAACAGACCGGTGGCCGTGAACACTGCCAGAGGGATGAGGGCGACGATGTTGGAGTTGATCTTGGTAAGGCTCTCGGTGGCCCAGAGAAGGATGGTGAGGATAAAGGTAATCCAGACAAGCTTGCTCTTCCAGTCTTTCTTCTTGGTGTTCTCGGGGATTTCAAGAACAAGCTTCTGAGTCTTGAAAGGGAAGAAGAACTGAAGAAGGACCCATGCAAGGAGAACCATGACGATCACATAGGGAATCATGTGTATGCACCATTCTCCGAAAGAGACATCTATGCCGGCCTGCTCGAGGTAGCCCTTCGCCGTGGCGTTGGGAGGGGTTCCGATGGGGGTTCCGATACCTCCGAGGTTGGCCGCGACGGGAATCGACAGCGCGAGTCCGATCTTTCCCTTGTCATCGCTGGGGAGCTTGGCGAGCACCGGGGCGAGGAATGCGAGCATCATTGCGGCGGTGGCGGTGTTGCTCATGAACATCGAGAACACGGAGATGATGACGAGGAATCCCAGGAGCACCATCTTCGGCTTGGTTCCGAAAATGCTGAGCAGAGCCTTCGCGAGAGTGACGTCAAGGCCGTAGCGCTCGGCCATGATGGCCAGGACGAAACCGCCCAGGAACAGCATCACCACAGGGTCGGCGAACGAGGACATTATCCTCTTGTAGCTCACCAGCTGGCCCATGGAAGGGTCGCAGAAGAACCCGAGGCCCTTGTCCGACATTGTCAGAAGAGCCACCACAATCACCATGACCGATGTGGTCCAGTTCGGGATGATCTCGAAGATCCACATCAGAGCGGCGAAGATAAACAGAGCGATAACCCTCTGCTGAACGGGCGTGAGAGCCTCTATGCCATAGAAGCTCGTGGGAACAGCCCAGAGAAATATCGTGACAATCAGCACAATCGGCAGAAGCACACAATACTTCAGGTTGATTTTTTTCTCAGACATAAGCTATTTTTAGTGTATATTATTCACAAAAGTGGTCCGCGCCGGCCCATGTTAGCGGCGAAGACGCCAAATTTAGTTATTATTCCATTCATTTCAAATTTATTACGGCCACACTTTGCCGCCGCCCGTCCCGAACGCGCTCCCTGCGGCACCCGGGAGGACAAAAAAAGGAATCCGGTTCTCGCGGACCGGATTCCCTGTGATGTATTGATATGGGTCTATTAGATAGTGCCCTGCTCAAGCATAGCGGTAGCGACCTTCATGAAGCCGGCGATGTTGGCGCCCTTCACATAGTCGATGTGACCGTCAGGCTGTGTACCGTACTTCACGCAAGCCTCGTGGATGGAGTTCATGATGAAATGAAGCTTCTCGTCCACTTCCTTGCCGCTCCAGCTGATATGGGAAGCGTTCTGGGTCATTTCGAGGCCGGATGTAGCCACACCGCCCGCATTCACTGCCT
>CAZIFT010000046.1:0-13411 GCA_964538395.1 uncultured Muribaculaceae bacterium | reverse complement strand
GCAAACAGCATATACAGCAGGGACTGACTATCGTCAGTCCACAACTATCTGAACCTCCTGCACCCCCTGTCAGGGGCTGGCCTTGGCCAGCCCTTGGGCATCTAAACCCCAGTCGACTCCGTCGACAGCCCCTTATTAGGGGCACTTCGCACTTCGTGCGGCGGGCAGAAGCCCTTTTGTCGCTTCGCTCCGGTGACTGTCTTAACCCCCAGTCGACTTCGTCGACAGCCCCCTATCAGGCGTCAACACCCGCTCACAACGCGTGGGCCGGGATTGCATTTGAACAGCTCTGCCTATATCATCATCTGCAGATTGAAAAGAAACTGGGGATTCTCGGCATTCTCACTGAAACATTCTCCTGGCGTGATGAGGATGCTCAGATTGATATGGTTATAAAACGCTCAGACAAGGTGATAACCCTTTGTGAGATAAAATATTGGGATTCGCCGTACACAATCACAAAAAAATACAGAGATGAACTTGAGCACAAAATTTCATCTTTTCGGAGCCATCTGAAATTGGCACGTGCCCTTCATCTGACATTCATTTCGACCTATGGTCTTAAGGCTAACGAATACAGCGGCATTGTTCAGAGTGAAGTCACCATGTACGACCTCTTTGAAAAGTTGTAGTTCTCTGTAGGGCACTAAAAAAGGCGGCTGAAATCAGTCGCCTTTTTTGTCCGTTCACGCCGGCCGTCAGATCAGGGGCTCGGCGGTCATCTTGGCGGGGGCGGGGATGCCCATGATCTTGAGGATGGTGGGCGCCACATTGCAGAGCGCGCCGTCCTTGACCTCCTTCACGTCGTCGCCGGCATTCACCACTATGAACTGCACCGGATTCAGCGAATGCTGGGTGTTGGGGGTGCCGTCGGGGTTCACCTCGTAGTCGGCGTTGCCGTGGTCGGCCGTGATTATCACGGCATAGTCATGAGCCATGGCGGCGGTCACGACCTTCTCCACCTGCCTGTCCACGCATGCAACGGCCTGGGTGGCGGCAGAATAGACTCCGGTGTGTCCCACCATGTCGCCGTTGGCGAAATTGAGGATGATCAGGTCTTCCTTCTCAGTGTTGATCACATCGACAAGCTTCTCGGCCACCTCGGGCGCGCTCATCTGGGGCAGCAGGTCATAGGTGGGGACCTTCGGCGATGCGACCAGAATCCTGTCCTCGTTCTCATAGGGAGCCTCGAGACCTCCGTTGAAGAAGAAGGTCACATGGGCATATTTCTCGGTCTCGGCTATGCGCAGCTGATGCTTGCCGGCCTTGGAGACGGTCTCTCCGAGAGTCTGGTCCACAAGCTCCTTCTCGAACAGGACGTGCACGCCCTTGAAGGAAGCGTCATAGGGAGTGAGGCAGCAGTAATAGAGCGGAATCGTGTGCATTCCCTCCTCGGGCATGTCCTTCTGGGTGAGGACGGAAGTGAGCTCGCGCGCGCGGTCGTTGCGGAAATTGTAGAAGATGATGGCGTCGCCCTCCTCGATCTTTGCCAGAGGCTCTCCGGCGGCGTCGGTGATGACTATCGGCTTCACGAACTCGTCGGTGACATCGGCGTCATAGGAAGCCTGGATGCCCTCGGCGGCGGAGGTGAACTTGTCGCCCTTGCCCTCGACCAGGAGGTCATATGCCTCCTTGAGGCGGCTCCAGCGCTTGTCGCGGTCCATTGCATAGAACCTGCCGCAGACGGTGGCTATCTTTCCGGTGGTTTCGGCCATATGCTTTTCGAGGTCCTCGAGGAAGCCCTTGCCGCTGTGGGGGTCGGTGTCGCGGCCGTCCATGAAGGCATGGACATAGACTTTGTCCAGACCATATTCTTTTGCTACATGGAGGAACTCATAGATGTGGTCCATCGACGAATGGACTCCTCCGGTGGAGGTCAGGCCCATGAGATGGAGCTTCTTGCCGCTCTGCTTCACATAGTCATAAACACCTTTTATCTCGCTGTTCTCCAGGAACTTGTGGGCCTTTGCGGCCATATTGATGCGCACGAGGTCCTGATATATGACCCTGCCGGCTCCGAGGTTCATGTGTCCCACCTCCGAGTTGCCCATCTGGCCCTCGGGAAGGCCTACATATTCGCCGCAGGCCTGCAGGTGCGAGAACGGATACTTCGCGCGCAGCGAATCGATGAAAGGCGCGCCCTGGGAAAATATGGCGTTGGTATAGTCGTGTTTGCCTTCTCCCCAGCCGTCGAGGATCATCAGAAGAACTTTTTTCTGTTTCATATAAGTGTCTTTTTTTATTCCTTTTCTTACCTTTGCACCCAAAGTGATTGTTCATCACAGGCGGTTCGCCGCCCGTCGTCCCAATCGGACAAAGATAGGAATAATTTGGAAGTATACGACATTAGAGATGAGTGTAAAGAGAAGAGACGGTTCCTCGATCAGGAAAGCCGGGAAAAACATCAGGAAGAATCTTCCCGAAGTAGAAGGAACAGTAAGAATGACAAGGGACGGCTATGCTTTTGTGACACCCGAGGGGTCGCCGGAGCGCGATGACGACATTTTCATCAAAGCCACCAAGACCCGCGGCGCCCTCAACGGAGACAAGGTCAGGGCGGTCATCACCCGCGGCAGCGACGGCAGCCACAGGAAAGAGGGCGAGATCAAGGCCGTTCTCGAGCGCTCGACCAAGCCTTTCATCGGAGTCCTGCACATCGTGGGCGGACAGGCCTGGGTGCTGATGCAGAGCAGGTTCATGCCCTATGACATAAGCATAGACGTGCAGGGCGACGGACAGCCAGCCGGGAAGAAAAAGGCCCGTCAGGCCGAAGAAGAGGCCGCCGCAGAGGAAAGCGCTCCGCGCACCGGCTATCTGGTTCCCGCCGGAGACGGCGCATATGAAGTGGCCGGCCTCCACGAGACTGTGGACGGCAAGAGCGTTCCGCTCAAGGCCCGCAGCGGCATGAAGGTCGCGGCCATAGTCGATTTCTGGAGAAGGGGCGAGCCCAATCCGTCCGGCCATCTTGTGGACGTGCTCGGAGAGATGGGCGAGAATGACACCGAGATGCACGCCATCCTGGCCGAATATGGCCTTCCCTACAGGTTCGAGCCCGAGGTGGAGAACGCCGCCGACGAGATTTCGGACAAGATTACCGCAAAAGACGTCAAGGACCGCAGAGATTTCCGCGACACCCTGACATTCACCATAGACCCGGCCGATGCCAAGGACTTCGACGACGCTCTGTCATTCAAGGCTCTGGACAACGGCAACTATGAGGTCGGCGTCCACATCGCAGACGTGTCCTGGTATGTCACGCCCGGCACGGTGGTGGACAAGGAGGCCCAGAAGAGGGGCACTTCGGTCTATCTTGTGGACAGGACCGTGCCCATGCTCCCCGAGAAGCTTTCCAACAAGCTCTGCTCGCTGCGTCCCAACGAGGAGAAGCTCACCTTCTCCGCAGTCTTCGAGATCACCCCGAGAGGAAGAGTGGCCGGACATTGGTTCGGCAGGACGGTCATCCGCTCCGATTACCGTTTCGCCTATGAGACGGCCCAGCAGATAATCGACGCCGGCGACAAGGCCATGTCCATGGAAATCAAGGGCGGAACCGACGGCAAGGGCGCCGGAGACTCCGATGTGTTCGGCGTCAAGGACGGCTGCATAATCCCGGCCGAGTGCAAGCAGGCCATACTCACTCTCTGGAAGCTGGCTTCCATCCTCAGAAAGAAGAGGTTCGCCGACGGAGCCATAAGCTTCGAGCGCCCGGAGATGAAGGTGCAGGTGGACGAAAAGGGCAAGCCGATTGCGGTCTATCAGAAAGTGAGCCGCGAGGCCAACTGGCTGATCGAGGAGTTTATGTTGCTGGCCAACAGGTCGGTGGCGGAGTTCATAGCCACAGCCGGCAAGATGGACGGCAAGGCCCGCAAGAACGCGAAGTCGTTCGTATATAGAATTCATGACGTGCCCAACGCCCTGAAGCTCTCGGCTCTCGGCGATTTCGCGCGCAATTTCGGATATAAGGTCAATTTCGACGAGGGCGGCGACGTCGCGCAGAAGCTGAACGGCCTGCTGGCCGAGGCGAAGGACAGGCCGGAGTTCATGGCCATAGAGATGCTGGCTCTCAGGTCTATGGCTAAGGCCTGCTACAGCACCGACAATATCGGCCACTATGGACTGGCATTCAAGTTCTATACTCATTTCACTTCGCCCATACGCCGCTATCCCGACACTATGGTCCACCGTCTGCTGGCCATCTATCTCAAGAACGGCGACTCTCAGGACAAAGCCTATTATGAGCAGCAGTGCGCCCATGCTTCCGAGAGAGAGGTCATAGCAGCCAATGCGGAGAGGGACAGCATCAAGTATAAGCTTGTCGAGTTCATGGAGGACAAGATTGGGCAGGAGTTCGAGGGTCATGTCTCAAGTCTCACGGACTGGGGAATGTATGTGGAGATCGAGCCCACCAAGATTGAGGGAATGATCGCGCTGCGCGACATCAGAAGCGATTTCTATGAGTTTGACGAGGAGCATTACCGCATAATCGGAAAGCGCTCCGGCAAGGTCTATAGTCTCGGCGACCCCGTGAAGATCAGGGTGAAGAACACCAATCTGGACCAGAGGATTCTGGACTATGAACTGGTGGAGGAAGGCATCGAGGTTCCCACGAAGGAGAAGCCCGAGGCCGGCCACGGCGACAGGGAGGCCCGCAAGGCCAAGGTCAAGGCCGCCATCCAGGCGTCCAAGAGGGACAAGAAGCGCCGCGGCGACCGTCACTCTTCCCGCAGGGACGACAGCCGTCCGCCCCGGCACGACCGCAGCGAAGGCCGCGGCTACGGCGAGAACCGCAGCGAGCAGAGCGGCGAGCGCAGTCATGGCGAGCAGCACGGTCACAGCGAGAACCGCAATGACCAGCGCAGCGACCGCCACAGCCACGACCACGGTCACGGCGACCACACCCACGGCGAGGGACGCCACAGCGACAGATAACAAAAAAGGCGACTGATTTCAGCCGCCTTTTTTCGTGACTTACAGCGAGGTTTCCGAAGGGAAGTTGCGCTGAAAGTCGATTTTTTTTCGACTTTCCGCACGACTTCTCCGATGCAACGGTCATCCCAGACCTAGGAGATGACTTTTTTCTTCATGATTTTCCAGTTCAGGGCGGGGAGGATGAAGGAGATGAGGCAGGAGCCGGACCAGAAGAGGGCCACGGCGGTGAAGTCATAGTCGCCGCCCACCCTGGAATTGCCGATGAGCACGCCGCTGATGATGCCCTGCAGGCCGGCCGCCAGATAGCTGGAGATTCCCACCACGCCAAGCGCCGCGCCCGTCGCCTTCCTCGGGACTATGTCCAGAGCCATGATGCCGGCCACTATGCAGTACAGGGCCGCCAGAGACAGGCTCGCCACGGAAAGCAGCGCGATGTTCACCAGACGGCCGCCCCCGGTGAGCAGGAACAGAGCCATGGTCGCGAAACACACCACTCCGCACAGAATCACCGGCTGCAGCCGGTTCCCCCTGAACACCTTGTCCGAAAGCCATCCGGCGAACACCGTGCCCAGCACTCCTATCCCCTCCGAAAGGCCTATCACATAGGTCGCGTCAGTGAGCGAATAGTCCTTGGCCTTCTGCAGGAAAAACACCCCCCAGTTGGAGATTCCATACTGCGTGATATAGACGAATGCGCTCGAAATCGCGATAATCCACACTCCCGGATTGCGGAGAACCGCCTTCTGCAGATCCCTGGTGGGGATGTCCTCCTCCTTCCCCTTCTCCTCGCCCGACAGCTCCTGGATGGACGGAAGTCCCTTGCTCTCAGGATTATCCGAGACGAAACCCAGTATGATCAGCGAGCCGATCACTCCGAACAGAGCCGCAATCATGAACCCATACTGCCACCCCAGCCACAGCACCACATGCCCGATCATGACCATGGATATGAACTTTCCGAAATATGGAGTCGCGCAGAAAATGCTGTAAAACGTGCCCCTTTCCCTGAGCGGGAACCATCTCGAAAGGCTGATGACCCCGGGAGGCGAGCCCATGGACTGCATCCAGCCGTTGATGCCCCACACCACGGCGAAAATCATGAACAGAGCGAAGCCCGAAGTCCCGAACCATCCCTGCACCAGACCCAGCACCCCCATCAGCAGATTCACTCCGGCCGATGCGAACAGCCCCGCGGCCATAAACCGGCGGATATTGCAGTAGTCTGCGATGAAACCGTTGGTGAACTTGCCCACGGCATAGACAAAAAGCAGCGCCGAGTCCACGATTCCCACCTGGGCCGGCGTGAGCACACCGCCGTCGATCACCGGCTGCTTCACCACGCTCAGCGCCATGCGGCACACATAGAACAGGCAATAGGCCGCGGTGACGCCCCAGAAAGTCCTGGCGCGCAGCCGCCTGTACTCAGCATCCACCTCCTGCGGCGGGACTTTCCCGGCAGAGGGCTTGCTGATTCTGAAATAGGAATAAAGGCTCATCGTATCATGTTTTTATGCCGACTTCCCGGCCTCCCGGAAAGGGATGTCCAGAATGGCTTTCTTATAGCATGTCTGCAGCCAGAGCGCCCTGGCCAGCAGATGGGCGAAATATGCAAGCATAAGCATATGCATGGCCGTCAGGTCATAGACCCCGCCATGCAGGGCGAAGGCCGTGAACCACACCGCGAAAAATGACACTACCGCCGCGATGGTCGAATTCCTCATGGCCGCGGCCGCGGTGGCCCCCACATAGATTCCGTCCCAGGTGAAGGCGAAACAGCCCACAAGCGGCATGGGCATAAGCCATATGAAGAACCGGCGGCAGCTTTCCACCACCGAGCTGTCCGAAGTCAGCATCCTCACGATCAGGTCCCCTCCGGCGAGATAGATGAGGACGAAGAACATCCCCAGTCCCATGCTCCACGCAAAGGTCCTGCGCACCGTCAGCGCGGTCATCTCCCGGTCGCGCATGCCCACATATTTCCCCGTGAGCGCCTCTCCGGCATATGCGAATCCGTCGGTGAAATAGGAGAACAGCATCAGCAGCTTCATCATTATGGCGCCGGTAGCCAGCAGCAGGTCGCCGAAGCGGGCCGATATGACGGTGAATCCCACATAGATGACCACCAGGCAGACCGAGCGGATGAAAAGGTCGCGGCTTATGACAAAGAATTCGGCGCATTTGGTGCCCTTGAGGGCGCTGCGGGGAGAGACTCCCGTGAAGACCTTGCCATATTTGAAGGTGCAGATGCAGACGGCGAGCAGCAGTCCCGAATACTGCGCGGTCAGGGTGCCGATGGCGATGCCGGGGAAGCCCCATCCCTCAAATCCGAGGAAGGGGAGACCGAGCGCGAACACTATGCTGGCCACTATGTTGACTATGTTCACCGTCAGGTCCACCGCCATGGAGCTCACCGTGTCCTGCATCCCGATGAACCATCCCTTGAACGAAAACAGGCTCAGAGTGGCCGGGGCGGCCCATATGCGGATGAAGAAATATTTCAGCGCCAGCTGCCGGACCTCTTCGGAGCAGTCCACCATCAGGAAGGCCAGCTTCACGAAAGGCCATTGCAGGGCCAGGATTATCAAGGCTATCAGCACCGCCAGAGAGACGCCTCTGAACAGTATGCGCGCGCATTCGGCCGGGTCCTTCCGGCCATATGACTGGGCCGTGAGCCCGCCGGTCCCCACCCTGAGGAAGCCGAAGTTCCAGTAGAGCAGGTCGAAGAGCATCGTGCCTATGGAGATGCCGCCGATGAGGGTGGCGCTCTGAAGGAAGCCGGAGAGGTGTCCGGCCACGGCCATGTCCACCATGCCCACGAAGGGCACCGTTATGTTTGCCAGTATGCTGGGTCCCGCCAGCCGCAGTATTTCTTTGTTTATTCCTTTCATTTCCGTTTTCTTTTGCGCCTGCCGGAGGACCGGATCCTATCTGAATTTTCCGTCTTCTTCCAGCATGCCCAGGTAGGAATTATATCTTTCGGGGCTTATCTCTCCCCGGTCCAGCGCCTCAAGCACCGCGCATCCGGGTTCATGTGTATGCGTGCAGGGCGTGAACCGGCAGCCGCCGGCCAGCTTCAGCATTTCAGGGAAATAGAGGGCGATCTCCTCCTTCTTCAGCGACACCAGTCCGAAGCCTCTCAGGCCCGGGGCGTCGATCAGATAGGCCCCGTAGTCCGTCCGGTACATCTCATAGAGCGAGGTGGTGTGGCGGCCCTGCAGATGGGCGTCGGAGATCCGGCCTATGCGCGGGTCCAGCGACGGGTCCAGCGCCTTGATCAGGCTGGACTTGCCCACTCCGGACTCTCCGGCGAAAAGGCAGACCTTCCCCCTGCTGTCCTCCCTCAGCTCCTCTATTCCCAGTCCTTCCGGGACCGAAGTCTCCACGACCCGGTAGCCCGCGCCGCGGTATATGCGCAGGAAATCCGCCACCGCTTCCGGGGCCTCCCTGCCATAGAGGTCGGTCTTGTTGAGGACAATCACCGCGCGGATGCCATAGACCTCGCAGGTCACCAGTATCCTGTCCAGGAAGGGGAGCTTGATTTCGGGAAAATAGAGGGAGACCACGACATAGGCGGTGTCAATGTTGGCCGCTATCACATGGGACTGGCGCGAAAGGTTTGTGGATCTGCGGATTATGTAGTTTTTCCTGTCCAGAACCTCCGAGATCGTGGCCGGGCTGCTCTCGTCCGGAACGGCCCCCTCCGGAAGGTCCGCCTCCCACTTCACGCGGTCGCCCACGGCCACGGGATTCGTGGAAGATCCGCCCCTGATCCTGACCTTGCCCTTGAGCACGGCCGGGAACGGAGCCCATTCAGGAAGCTCCGACAGCAGAAAATGGCTGCCGGCGTTCTTGATGACTGTCGCGGTTCCTTCTTTCATGACGCACAAAGGTAAGGAAATTTGTTATATTTGTTTTTTGTGTTCCGGCATCCCGGACCATAGTTTATACCTGAAAACCATGACAGAAGAAAGACAGATAGAGGAGGCGCTGAAAGAGCTTTTCGCCGCTCCCGGATTCAAGGCCGAGCCGGCCGGTCTCTATGACCCGCTCCGTTATATGATCGAGATAGGCGGCAAGCGCATACGCCCCCGTCTCTGCCTGCTGGCCTATTCGCTCTACAAGGACGGCTTTGACGAGAGCATACTCCAGCCGGCCTCCAGCCTGGAGGTGTTCCACAGTTTCACCCTCATCCACGACGACATCATGGACCGTTCGCCCCTGCGCCGCAAGGCCCCCACGGTCTGGAAAAAGTGGGACGAGGACACTGCCATCCTCTCCGGCGACGTCATGTGCATAGACAGTTACCGCCGTCTGGCCAAGGCTCCGGCCGCCGTTCTCGGCAAGGCCCTGGAGCTCTTCACCCGCACCGCCATGGAGGTGTGCGAGGGCCAGCAGTATGACATGGACTTCGAGCATGTGCCACAGGTTTCCATGAGCCAGTATATGAAGATGATAGGCCTCAAGACCGGTGTGCTCATCGCCTGCTCCGCGAAGCTCGGCGCCCTCATCGGCGGGGCTCCGGAAGAGGACTGCGAGAACCTCTGGCGCTATGGCTATGACCTCGGCCTGGCTTTCCAGGTCGCGGACGACTGGCTGGACGCATACGGCGACGAAAAGGTGTTCGGCAAGCCCATAGGCGGCGACATATTGAACAACAAGAAGTGCTGGCTCACCACCTATGCCCTCGAAAACGCCGGGCCCGACCTCAAGCGGGAGCTTTCCGAAGCCCTGGCCCTGCCTTCCGGCACCGATGAGGAAAAGGCCGACAAGATACGCAGGGTGAAGACCTTCTATGAGATACTCAATGTGAAGGACGCCGCTTCGAAGGAAATCGTCCGTCTCACCGACAGCGCGCTCGAGAGCGCGGCTCTGGTCTGCTCCGGCGAGAAGCTGGAGAGGCTCGCGGCCTATGCCGAGTCGCTTGTGGGAAGAAAAAGCTGACGCATGGACAAGAAGGAACTGGAAATAATGGCCCCGGCCGGGAATTTCGAATGCCTGCGGGCCGCCCTGGACGCCGGAGCGGATTCGGTCTATTTCGGAGTGGGCCGGCTGAACATGAGGTCCCGTTCCGCCAACAATTTCACTCCGGAAGACCTTCCGGAGATAGTGCGCCTGTGCCGGGAAAAGGGCGCCAGGGCCTATATGACCCTGAACATCATCCTCTATGGCGAGGACATCGCCCCGGCCCACGAGGCGCTGGACGCCGCCAGGGCCGCCGGAGTGGACGCGGTGATAGCGTCGGACATGGCGGTGATAATGTACTGCCGGCAGATTGGCATGGAGGTCCACATCTCCACCCAGCTGAGCATATCCAACTATGAGGCGCTCAAGTTCTATGCGCAGTTCGCCGACGTGGTGGTGCTGGCCCGCGAGCTCAATCTGGGCCAGGTGAAGCAGATTCATGAGCAGATGGTCGCCGAGAATCTGAAGGGCCCGGGCGGGAAGCCCGTGAGAATCGAGATGTTCGCCCACGGGGCCTTCTGCATGGCCATTTCGGGCAAATGCTACCTGAGCCTCCACGCCGAGGGCGCGTCGGCCAACAGGGGAGCGTGCTATCAGATATGCCGCCGCGGCTATGAGGTCACCGACCTCGAGACCGGCAACCAGCTGCACATAGACAACAAATATATAATGTCGCCCAAGGACCTCTGCACCATAGAGTTCATGGACAAGTTCATAGACGCCGGAGTGAAGGTCTTCAAGATCGAGGGGCGCGCCAGGTCGGCCGAATATGTGAAGCGCTGCGTGCAGTGTTACCGCGCGGCCGCCGACGCCGTGTGCGAGGGCGCCTACACCCCGGAGCTGACCGCCGGACTCAAGGCCTCGCTTGCCGAAGTCTTCAACCGCGGCTTCTGGGACGGCTACTATCTGGGCGCGCGGCTGGGCGAATGGAGCAATGTCTATGGCAGCCAGGCCACCCGCTGCAAGGTCTATTGCGGCAAGGTCACCAACTGGTTCGACAGGATCCATGTGGCCGAAATCACCGTCGAGGCCGCTCCGGTCCCGGCAGGTTCCAGGCTTATGGCCATAGGCGCCACCACCGGCGTGGTGGAGTTTGACGCGGGCGAGATCCGCGTGGACCTGAAGCCGGCGGCCGTGGCGGAAAAGGGCGAGCGCTTTTCCGTGGCTATGGAAGGAAACGTAGTGAACGGGCCTCAGGACGCGCGCCTGCACCGCGGCGACAAGGTCTATATATGGGAAGAAACCACTAAACCACAAACCATATGAAAAAGTTTCTAGCAATCTCGCTGTCGGTCCTGGCTCTCTCGGCCTGCGGCGGCAGACAGAACATCTTCGAGCAGGAGTGGAACACTCCCTACGGGATGCCTCCGTTTGACCAGATCACCTATGCCGACTATATGCCGGCCGTGAAGGAGGGAATCAGGCAGCAGAACGAGGCCATAGACAAGATTGTCTCCGACCCCGCCGAGCCCACCTTCGAGAACACCGTGCTGGCCCTCCGCAACAGCGGCGAGCTCCTGAGCAAGGTGAACAGGGTCCTGGACAATATCTCCGGCACCGACGCCGACGACCAGCTGCGCAAGATCAACGAGGAAGCCTCCCCGCTGCTCTCCGCCCATAACACCGAAATATACATGAACGCCGGCCTCTTCGAGAGGGTGAAGGCGCTTCACGACGCCGACCAGAGCGCATATACCCGCGAGCAGCAGATGATCATAGACGGTCTCTACCGTTCTTTCACCCGCAACGGCATCAATCTCGACGCCGAGGGCCAGGCCGCTCTCAAGGACATCAACTCCCAGCTCTCGCTGCTCACCCAGAAGTTCTCCAACAACCTTCTGGCCGAGAACGAGAACTTCCAGAAGGAGTTCGGCATCCCCGTGTCCGGCTACACCGCCGAGATGACTTCCAACCCCGACAGAGAGCTCCGCGAGAAGCTGTTCAATGCCTATTCGTCGAGATGCAACCACGACGACGCCAATGACAACAAGGCCGTCATCCTCGAAATCCTCCGCCTCCGCGCGCGCAAGGCCGCTCTGATGGGCTTCCCCAACTGGGCCGCCTACCGTCTGGACGGCTCCATGCCCGGCAACCCCGAGACTGTGGACGCTTTCCAGGAGAAGGTGATCGACGCCTCCATGAAGGCCGCCGCCAAGGATGTCGTGGCCATGCAGAAGATCATGGACAAGGACATCGCCGAGGGCAAGGTGCCCGCAGGCTCGAAGATAGAGCCCTGGGACTGGTTCTACTATGCCGACAGGCTCAAGGCCCAGGAGTGTGACGTCACCGACGCCGAGACCAAGCCCTATTTCGAGGTGAGCAAGGTCCGCGAGGGTCTGTTCCGGGCCGCCAACAAGGTCTATGGCATCAGTGCCGAGAAGGTGGAGGGTCTGCCTCTCTATAACCCCGAAGTGGAGACCTTCAAGATTATCGACAATGACGGTTCCGAGACCGCTCTCTTCTATACCGACTACATCGCAAGGGCTTCCAAGGGCCCCGGCGCATGGTGCAGCTCTTTCAACGGCCGCTACACCGACGAGAACGGCAAGCTTGTCCTGCCCATAGTCGGAAATGTCTGCAACTTCGTGCGCTCTGCCGACGGCGAGTGCCTGCTGACCGTGGACGATGTCATCACCGACTTCCATGAGTTCGGCCATGCCCTCAATTCGTTCTTTGCGCGCAGCACCTATAAGGGCGGCGCCGGCAGAAGCGAGATGGCCGAGGTGTTCTCGCAGTTCAATGAGCACTGGGCTTTCCAGCCGGAGATTCTTCCTCTCTATGCGGTGCATTATGAGACGGGCGAGCCTATTCCCGCCGAGCTGGTGGAGAAGATCCAGAAGTCGCTCCGCTTCAATCAGGGCTTCCTCACTGGCGAGAACTGCGCCGCAGGCACCCTGGACATGAAGCTTCATGAGCTGAGCCTGGAAGAGCTTGAGAATCTTGACCTTATGGCCTATGAGAAGAAGGTGTGCGAGGATATGGGACTGCTCGGAGAGATGATTCCCCGCTACAGGACCACCTATTTCGCCCACATCTTCGACGGAGACGGCTACAGCGCCGGCTATTACAGCTATCTCTGGACCAGAGTGATAGCCGAGGACGCATTCGCGCAGTTCGAGAAGAACGGCATCTATAATCCGGACATGGCCTATAAGTTCCGCCACATCCTCATGGAGAAGGGCGGCTGGGACACCGACATGGCTCTCTATGAGCAGTTCAGCGGCGCACAGCCCGACCCCGACGCCCTGCTCAAGGCCCGCGGCCTGAAATAAAAAATCAAAAAAGGATGACTGATTCAGTCATCCTTTTTTTTGTATCAAATCCTTTCTGGCATCTGGCTGTATCCTCCGGAGACCTTCGCTTCGCTCATCCCACCACCGCTTCGCGGCGGTCCCCCCGCTCATGATGCCGCGGGCGGCACAGGTCCCGGAGGATACAGCCGATGCCTCTGAGACTACTTATTACTGGAAAAGGAGGAAGGCGATGAAGCCGAATCCGGCCAGCAGAGCAAGAGCAAATG
>CAZIFT010000045.1:0-13479 GCA_964538395.1 uncultured Muribaculaceae bacterium | reverse complement strand
TTTTTAGTTTTTGAGGGCGGGAAATCAGCCGCCGACGATGGCCTTGATGCCGTGGTCGGTAAACTGCTTGATAATGCGCGTCTGCTCCTCAGCCGACGGCGCCGTCATCTGATAATGGTTCGGGTTATACTCCATCCACCGTCTCTCATCCTTACCCTTGCCGATATCGTGATAAGGCAGAATATTGAGAATCTCCGGCTGCTTCGGCAGCGAAGCCAGGAACTCAGCCGACTTCTCGATATTCTCCACATCGCCGTTCACCTCATTGATCACCGGAATCCTGATCCAATAATTGGCTCCCATCTCGGCAATCATCCGGATATTGGCCAGAATCTGCTCATTCGGGACCCCTGTCCAGAACTTATGCTTCTCCGAATCCATCGCCTTCAGGTCCACCAGGAAAAGCTCACAGTTGGCCGCAAACTCCTTCACGACCTCAGGAGCCGCAAACAGAGTCGTGTCCACCGCACGGTGGAATCCCCTCCTGCCAAGCTCCTTCAGAATCTCAAGGCTATGCTCGGGCTGGAAAAGAGGCTCGCCGCCGCAGAGAGTCACTCCCCCTCCGCTGTCGGTCATAATGTCCCTCTCCTTCTCGATCTCAGCCATCAGGTCCTCCATCTTCCACACCTTTCCGCTCATCTCCATTGCCATGGTCGGGCAGGCATCGGCGCACTTTCCGCACGAAAGACACTTCACATCCGTAGGCATGATGCCGTCCGGAGTCAGATGAATGGCACCCACAGGGCAAGCCTGCACACAGCTCTGACAGCCTATGCACTTGCTCTTCTTATAGGTCTTCTCCCTGTCGGGGCTCCAGCTCTCAGGGTTATGACACCAGACACACCGAAGGGGACACCCCTTAAGAAAAATGGTGGTCCGGATTCCCGGACCATCATTCACAGCGTATCTTTTGATATCAAAAATCAGATTAGATCTCGACATTCTCAGTTCGGTTGATAATATCGTTCTGCAGGGTGGCGTTCATGTCGTTGAAATAGTCACTGTATCCTGCAACCCTCACGAGCAGGCCTCTGTAGTTCTCAGGATGAGCCTGAGCGTCATGCAGCGTGGCCGTATCGACAATGTTGAACTGGATGTGGTGACCGCCCAGCTTGAAGTACTCCCTGATCAGGTCAGCAAACTTCTGCACATCCTTGTCCCTCTTGAGCAGGTTAGGGATGAAGCGGACATTGAGAAGCGTACCGCCGCTCTTTGTCTGGTCGAGCTTGCCGAGAGACTTGATGACTCCGGTAGGACCGTTGGTGTCGGCTCCGTGTGCGGGCGAAGTACCGTCGCTGATTGCAGTGTGGGCATGACGTCCGTTAGGCGTAGCGCGGCAGACAGATCCGAAGTAGTTGTGGCAGGTTGTGCTCAGCATGTTCATCTGAGTCTTGCCGCCACGGGTGTTGGGCCTGCCGGCGATGGCGTCGTGAAGGTCGTCAAACACCTTGACTGCGATGTCATCGGCATACTTCTCATCGTTTCCGAAGAAAGGAGTATGGTTGCGGATGTACTGGCGCATGACCTCGTTGCCCTCGAAATCGGTGTCGCAGGCATTGATCAGCTCGTCCATCGTGTACTTCTTGTCCTCGAAGACCTGCTTCTTGATGACTGCAAGGCTGTCGGTGATGGTACCCAGACCGGTGCACTGGATATACTGAGTGTTATATCTTGCGCCGCCGTCATAATAGTCCTTGCCATTCTTGATGCAGTCGTCGATATAGAGGCTGAGGTAGGTTGCAGGGGCATACAGGGAGAACATCCTCTCGATGTAGTTGTTGACACCGAGCTTCAGGTTCACGAAATAGACCATCTGCTTGTGCCAAGCCTCATATAGCTGCTCATAGCTGGTGAACGTCCTGGGATCTCCGGTCTCGATACCGATCTTCTTGCCGGTCTCGGGGTCGATACCGTTGTGAAGAGTGATCTCGAGAATCTTCGGATTGTTGAGGTAACCGGTCAGAAGGTAAGCTTCCTTACCGAAGGCTCCGACCTCGATGCAACCCGAGCAGCCGCCCTCGCGGGCGTCCTCAAGGCTCTTGCCCTGATTGGTAAGCTCCTTGACATAGGTGTCGGAATTGAAGAGCGAAGGATAACCGTAACCCTGACGGATCACCTTGACGGCTGCCACCAGGAGGTCGTTCGGAGTGTCCTTGGTCACATGCACGCTCAGACCGGGCTGAAGCTCATGGAGCTCCTCCTGAATCTCGAGGCACATGTAGGAAATATCGTTCGCAACGGCTTTTCCATCCTTTGTGACTCCGCCGATGTTGATGTTGGTGAAGTCATTGTAGGTGCCGGACTCCTTGGCGGTGATACCCACCTTGGGCGGAGCGGGCTGGTTGTTGAACTTGATCCACAGGCAGGAAAGCAGTTCCTTCGCCTCGTCGCGGGTGAGGATGCCGTCCTTGACGTCCTTCTCATAGAAAGGATAGAGATGCTGGTCGATGTGACCGGGGTTCATGCTGTCCCATCCGTTGAGCTCCGTGACAGTTCCGAGATGAGTGAACCAATAGGTCTGGATGGCCTCCCAGAGGTTTCTGGGGGCATGGGCGGGAACCCAGTGGCAGACCTCGGCGATCTTCTCGAGCTCGGCCTTTCTCTTGGGGTCGGTCTCCTTGGCGGCCATTTCCTCGGCGAGCTGCGCGTGGCGCTCGGCGAAAAGGATGGCTGCATCGCAGGAGATGCTCATTGCCTCAAGCTCCTGGCTCTTGTCGGTAGCCTCGGGATCGTTGATGTAGTCGAGCTTTGCGATTTCGTCGGCAATCTCCTTCTTCACATCAAGCAGACCCCTGTGATACATCTTTCCGTCCATGGCCGTGTGGCCGGCGGCTCTCTGCTCCATGAACTCGGTGAACACACCGGCCTCATAGGCTTCCTTCCACTCTTTGGACACATGATTGAAGATTCTCTCCCTCTGAGTTCTGCCCTTCCAGTAAGGAATCACCTCTTTTGCATAGGTGTCGATATCCTCCTGGCTGATGTGGTAGGGCTGAAGCTCACGGGTGTCAAGCACGTGGAGGTCTTCAACGGAATGGCAAGTGAGCTCCGGGAATGTGGGGACGGCCTTGGGAACCGGTCCTCTCTCTCCCACGATAAGCTCGTCCCTTCCGATGTAGATCGTCTTCTTCTTGCAGATCTCATAGAAGTTCTTCGCCCTCATCACGGGGACAGAATATTTACCGTAATTCTCCTTGTAGAACGCAGTCTCTATGAGAGCTCTTTCGATAGTAAGAGTAGTCGGGGTGTCCAGACTCTGCTGATGCAGTCTCTTGATTCTATCGTTCATACCTCCGTCGTTCTGGGGGTACTTAATAGGAAAACCATTGCTGCTATTCATATAACTTCTGTAATAAAAATAAAACTAACTTTTAACTGTATAACTAAGTGATGTTAAAGTCTGTTTTTTGCCTCGTAGATCTCCTCTATGGTCATAGGCTTCTTGATTGTGCCCATGAGACGGGGACCGTTCTCGGTGATGACATAGTCAAGCTCGTTGCGAAGTCCCGTGAAGTCCTTCCACTCCTCGACCTTGTCATAGTTGATGAACTCGGTGAACTTGTGCTCGGCGTGCCACTGGTCGATAAGCTCCGGCATAAAGTAGATTCCGGGTTCGATCGTGAAGACATATCCGGCTTCCAGCGGTCTTGCGAGCCTGAGCGACTTGAATCCGAACTGCGTGCTCTTCTTCATGTCTCCGGTGTAGCCCACATACTGTTCGCCGAGATTCTCCATGTCGTGAACGTCAAGACCCATGCTGTGACCCAGTCCGCAAGGGAAGAAGAGTGCGTATGCTCCGCTTTCGGCGGCGTCCTGCGCGTTGCCCTTCATGAGTCCGATCTCCTTCATTCCCTCGACTATGGCCTTGGCGGCGGCGATGTGCGCGTTGCGGAAAGGAACACCGATCTTGAGCGTGTCCACCGCAGCCTTGAAGCTGGCGAGATGAATGTTGTAGATCAGAGCCTGACGCTCTGTAAACTTGTCACTGACAG
Source organism: uncultured Muribaculaceae bacterium (assembly GCA_964538395.1). Taxonomy (GTDB): domain Bacteria; phylum Bacteroidota; class Bacteroidia; order Bacteroidales; family UBA932; genus Cryptobacteroides. Next base: position 9,487 of record CAZIFT010000045.1, on the reverse strand, counting down.
GGAATGCGGATGACAGGTCTCCTGCATAGTGCTCGGGGCTCTCAGCTCCGGCGTCCACCAGGAAAATGTCTCCGGCCTTCGCCCTGTGGATAAATCCATGGTTGTGAAGGACCTGACCCTGAACTGTGGCGATGGTGGGGAATGCAAGCATCGTGCCTTGCTCCTCGTTTGCCACCTTCAGAATCGCAGCTGCGACTTCGGCCTCGTGCATGCCGGGTTTGACCATCTTGTAGGCCTCCAGATGCATGCGTGTGCTGATGTCCACGGCGTGGTCTATGGATTTGAGCTCCTCTTCGTCCTTGTGGAGCCTCATCTCGATGACGGCCTTCTTCAGAGGAAGAGAAACATGCTCCTCCACAGCCTTCACGTCGATGCCGAGCAGCTCGTGGAGCCAGATCTTGGTCTCTCCCCTGTAGGGATCGACGAAATGAATCTTCTGGCCCTTTGCCTTAGCCTTGTCGAGGTAGCCCTTGAGAGAGGTCAGAGGCATGGTTTCGGTGATGCCTGCGGGAGCGCATTTCTCGCTGAGAGAAGGCTGTGCGCCGCCCCAGACTATGTCGTCTATGGTGAGGTCGTTGCCGAAAACTATCTCCTTGTCCTCGTCCACGTCGATGACGGCGGCCATCGAAGGATAGCTGAGTCCGAAGTAGTAGAGGAAGGTGCTGTCCTGACGATAGGGATAGGTGTTGTCAAGATAGTTTTCCGGAGCCTCGTCATTGGCGAGGAATAACAGCAGACCGCTGCCAAGCTCTTTTTTGAGCCTGGCGCGTCTGCCAATATAAGTTTCTTTTGCGAACATGGTGATTTACTTCATGTACTGGTCAGCCGTGTAGAGGTTGACCTTCTTGTGCTTGCTGATCTGACCGTCAAATGCAGGGAAGTACTGAGCGATCAGCTCATAGAGACCGGGATCATAGGCCTGCATGTCCTCACGGGTGTTGACCCAGAAGTGCTTGCCGTCGGCATAAGGCATCTCGGCGTTCACATTGAACCAGTTCTGCACGCCCTCAGCCCAATACTCGGTGGCGTTGGTGGCTGCATAGACATTCTGATACTTTCCGGCTGCGAGGTTGTCGTCCAGGAGCTTCTGAAGCTTGTCGTGGAAGGTCGGATCGACCATCTCGATGCCGAGGAGCTGGATGGAGTGAGCGAACTCGTGGATGAGGATGTCCTCAGACCAGTACTGGTCGATCTGGTAGGCGAGGATGTTCTCCTCTGCGCAGGTGGTGAGAGGAAGCTCGGGAGTTCCCTCGAGACCTCTTGCACGGACGTCCCAGTTGATCTGCTTGTCACCTCTGAGGTAAGCGTGCTCAGGGATGTCGGTGGTTCCCTCATAACGTGCCATGATGGCGACCTTGGTGCCCTTGTCAACCATGGATTTGAGGATCTTGGCGTCGAGCATGCTGGTCATTGCATAGAGCTCCTTCTCGGCCTGCACGAAGCAGGAATCCGGAACTCTCCAGGAGGAGATGAGAGGAATGCCGTTCACATTCACATACTTGCTGTAGAACTCAGGGAGTTTGAGAGACTTGGGAGGAGTGGTGATGGTGTACTCGGGAGTCTCGAAGCCCTCAACCTCGGCGGGAGCGGGTTCCGGCTTGGAGTCGGGTCCGTAGAGGTTCACATATGCGTGACGGCCGATCTGCTCTTCCACGGGAGGGAAGTACTGGGCGATGAGCTCGTAGAGGTCAGGGTCATAGGCCTTGAGCTCCTCACGGGTGTTGACCCAGTTGTGCTTGCCGTCGGAATAAGGCATTTCAGCGTTCACATTGAACCAGTCCTGAACACCCTCTGCCCAATACTCGGCGATGTCGGTCTGAGCGTAGGTGTTGTCATATCTGTGCTCGGCCTTTGCCTTGTCGAGAAGGGCCTGGAGCTTATCGTTGATGGTAGGATCGACCTGGTAGATGCCCACGAGGTGGATCGAATGCGAGAATTCATGGATAAGGATGTCCTCAGCGTGATATTTGTCGATCTGATAGGCCATCACGTTCTCCTCTGCACCGGAGGTGAAGGGGAATTCGATGGTGCCGCCCAGACCTCTTGCGCGGAGGTTCCAGTTGAGAACTATGCTGCTCTCGTCACGGTTGCCCATGTCGCTGTGCTCGGGGATGTCTTCAGTTCCCTCATAGCGTGCCATGATGGCGACCTTGGTGTTGACGTCACCCATTGCCTTCACGACTTCGGGTTTCAGATAGCTGGTCATGGCATAGAGGACCTTGTAGGCCTGGACCATTGCAGAATCCGGAACTTTTTCGGAAGAGATGAGGTGAATGCCGTTCACATGGATGTACTTCTTGTAGAAGTCAGAAAGTCCGAGTGAATCGGGAGGTGTGGTTATTGTGCATTCGGGGATGTTGAGAGTGTACTTCTTCTCCGACTTGCAGGAGACCAGGCAGCAGGCCGCAACGGCTGCAACTGCGATCAGTGTGAAAAACTTTTTCATGCGGTTTGGTGTTATTGATGGTCGTTATATGCAAAAAGAGACGCACCCGGCCCTGTTGCCGGGTTGCGTCTGGATATGCTGGGATTACTTATTCTCCTTGAGGTAAGAATAGCGGTAGTCGGTCGGGGAAACAAGAGTCTCCTTGATCACGCGAGGGGTGACCCAACGGATGAGGTTCAGGATGCTGCCTGCCTTGTCGTTGGTGCCGGAAGCGCGGGATCCGCCGAAAGGCTGGCAACCCACAACTGCTCCGGTAGGCTTGTCATTGATATAGAAGTTTCCGGAAGTTGCGCGAAGCTTGTCGGCGACTCTCTGAAGCTCGAGACGGTCCTGTCCGAAGATGGCTCCGGTGAGTCCGTAAGGAGAAGTGGTGTCGCAGAGATCGGCTGCCTCGTCCACCTTGTCGTCGTCATAAGGATAGACGGTGAGGACAGGTCCGAAGATTTCCTCTTCCATGGACTTGAAGTGAGGGTTGGAAGTCTCGATGACGGTAGGACGGACGAAGTATCCGACTGTCTTGTCATGCTGACCGCCGAGAACCACCTTTGCATCCTCAGCTGCATTTGCATAGTCGATGTAGGAAACGATGTTGTCGAAGGACTTCTCGTCGATGACGGCGTTGATGAAGTTCTCGGTGTCGCGGACGTCACCCATCTTCACCTCTGCGTCGATGCTCTTCATTTCCTCGAGGACTGCAGGCCACATGCTCTTAGGGATGTACATGCGGGATGCGGCGGAGCACTTCTGGCCCTGATACTCGAAGGAACCGCAGTAAGCTGCAGTGGCAACGGCCTTCACGGGCGAGCCGGGCAGCACGAAGATGTAGTCCTTACCGCCGGTCTCACCGACGAGACGGGGATAGGAAACATACTTGGTGAGGTTCTTGCCGGTCTCCTGCCAGAGGCTGTTGAATGTGCCGGTGGAACCTGTGAAGTGGATACCTGCGAAGTAGTGGGAAGATGTGCAGACGTTTCCGATGAGGGAGCCGCTGCCGGGGAGAAGGTTCACGACACCGTCGGGAACACCTGCCTCCTTGTACATCTGCATGAGGTAGTAGGCTGTGAGATATGCGGTCGAGGAAGGTTTCCAGAGAGCCACGTTACCCATCATCACAGGAGCCATCTCAAGGTTGGATGCGATGGAAGTGAAGTTGAAGGGGGTGACTGCGAGGATGAATCCCTCGAGAGGACGCCACTCAGTGCTGTTGATCACGCCCTGGGTGAGCTTGGGCTGCTCGGAATAGAGAGCGGAAGCGTTGGCGACATTGTAACGGAAGAAGTCGCAGGTCTCGGCTGCGGAGTCAATCTCGGCCTGATAGATGTTCTTGCTCTGTCCGAGCATGCAGGCTGCGTTCATGATGGCGCGATACTTTGTGGAAAGGAGCTCGGCGCACTTCATGATGATGGCGGCGCGGACTGTCCAGTCGGTGTCAGCCCACTGCTCGCGGGCCTTCATGGCTGCGTCGATGGCCATCTTGACTTCCTTCTCGCTCACCTTGTGGTAATGTGCGAGGACATGCTTGTGGTCATGAGGGCAGACGACGTCTGCGACATTACCGGTGTAGACGGGCTTGCCGCCGATGATGGCAGGGATCTCGACCACAGTGTTGTACTGACGCTCAAGCTCTGCCTCCAGAGCGACACGCTCGGGAGAACCTTTAAGATAGCTCTTCACAGGCTCGTTGGCCGGAAGAGGGAATTTAACAACAGCGTTTCTCATTGTATAGATATTATAAATGGTTTTAGTCTATAATTTTGCCCGGATTTGCCGCAACCCGGATTTCAGCCCTCAAATATAGTCATTTTACAACTAATGTGAAACAGGATTACCCTCAGATTTTTTCGGACCTATGCCCTGGCGGCCGGGGAATCCAGTCCGAGTTCAGGCTTCGCGCGGGAGGCCCGGCGCAGGAACACGGTCAGCGCCAGCGCGACTATGCACACGCCGACAAACATCAGCTCAGTGACATGCGATCCGCGCATCGGGTCGCCGGAATTGGAGGAAAAAATCTCGCCCGCAAGCATCTTGAACAGCATCAGGCCTATGTTCTGGACCCAGTAGATGAGGGCAAAGGCCGTCCCGAGCACCTTCTGGGGCACGATCCTGGGCACGGCGGGCCACATCGCGGCCGGAACCAGCGAATAGGCGAAGCCCAGGCAGCCCATGCTTATGTAGCCTGCGGCGGGGATTCCGGTCGGCAGGAAGGCCATCGCCAGATGGGCGGCCAGGGCGAGCACCGCTCCCCTGAGCATCCACACGGTCCCCTTCCCCGTCCTGTCCACCATCATTCCGAAAAGCGGGGCGAAGATCACGGTGGTGAAGGGCAGCATGGAGACCATCCAGCTGGCGGCCTCCGGAGCTATGCCGAAGCGCGGGATGAGTATGGCGCTGGCGAATTTCTTGAACGAGACTATGCTGCTGTAGAAGAAGACGCAGAGCAGCGCGAGCGCTATGAACTCCTTGTTGGTCAGCAGCTTCCATACGTCGGAAAAGCGGAACGGCTCCTCTCCCCCGCCCTCGGGGGCGGAAGACTTCTGCCTCCGGTCGAAGGCGGCGTCCAGAACAACGAACACCGTCCATACGGCCAGCCCTGCGGCCATAAGCCCCATGCCCAGAAGGGCGGGGCGCGACGTCTCAGCGAGGGTATAGACCTCGCCGGCGGCCTTCGCGGCGACCAGTCTGGGCGAGATTACCAGCGCGAAAGCGGTTCCTAGCCTGGCTATGGCCAGCTGCAGGCCCATCGCGAGGGCCATAGGACCGCCCCTGAACCATTTGGCTATGCTGCGGGTGACCGACACTCCGGCGATCTCGCTGCCGAGCCCGAAGAGCATGCATCCCGCATAGGCCCAGGCCAGAGATGTCTTGGGCGGCAGACCGGCCCTTATGGCCCATGTCACCAGAGCGGCCCCGAGGACCATCATGCCCACGAATATGGAGCCTGTCACGCGGACGCCCCACTTGTCGAGCAGCATTCCGCATATGACCAGGCCGCCGAAGACGCACAGCACGGAATAGCCTCCGGTGTAGAGCCCGTAGCCGGCGGAATCCCATCCGAGCTCTATGAGAGACGGATTGTCAAAGAGGTGGGACAGAGTGGAGAACATGTCGTCGAAATAGTACGACGCGAACATGGGAACCACAAGACAGGCAAGGGCGGCCCAGCGGACACCCTTGCCTGTTAAGAATTTACTCATATCGGGTAATGAACGGTCAGGTTCAAGACTTATTTGATGTTCGGGAGCTCAAGTCCGAGACCGCGCTTCTTGTCGAGATACTTGAGGTAGAAGGCCACGAGAAGGGCGGCGACTCCGAAGCCTGCGAAGATCACGAGCGGAACGGTGTAGTCATAGGGGATGAACGATGCTCCGGCGGCCTTTGCGTCCAGAACAGCCTGATTGTGGGCGTTGGAGGAATTAAGCACGTTGCCGATGAGCTTGGGGACGAAGCACAGTCCGATGTTCTGCACCCAGTAGATGAGCGAGTATGCGGAACCGAGAATCTTCTCGTCGATGATCTTGGGGACGGAGGGCCAGAGGGCGGCGGGCACCAGCGAGAAGCTGATTCCGAGCACGACTATGGTCGCATAGGCGATGAACCTGCTGTTGGTTGCGGGCAGCGCGAAGGCGAACACGAGATGGCAGACGATCAGAAGGATGGCACCGAGGATGAGCATCGTGGCGCCCTTTCCTTTCTTGTCAAGATAGGAACCCAGGAACGGGGTGATGACTGCGGCGCCGATGGGGAACCAGCGGAAAATGTTGGCTGCGGAAGCGGCCGAGATTCCGTCGAGGTTGCACTGGAGCATGTTGGCGCCATATCTCTGGAACGGGAAGATTGCGGAATAGTAAAGCACGCAGAGGAGGGCGACGACCCAGAAGCTGAGGGAGCCGAAGATCTTGCCAAGGTCGGAGAGCTTGAACTCCTCGCTGGCACCGTCCTCGCTCTTGATTCCGGCCGCGACCATCTGGTTGTCAAGCTTCTTGTCCATCACGCTGAAGACTATGAAATTGATGAGGCCCACAAGGAGAAGGACCACGCAGAAGCCGATGGGAGCGCAGACGGTTCCGAGCTTGGTGGCGATGAAGGGGCTGATGGAGAACACGGCGAAGACACCCACGCGGGCGACTGCCATCTCGATGCCCATTGCCAGGGCGAGCTCCTTGCCCTTGAACCACTTGGCTATGGCCTTGGAAACGGTGGTGCCGCACATCTCGCAGCCGCAGCCGAAGATCATGAAGCCCAGGCAGGCCATCTTGGCATTGGCCGGAAGGGTCACCCACCAGCTGCCGAGCCACTGGTACATGCCGGTCTGGCTGAACCAGTCGCTGACTCCTATATATTTGATGAGGGCGCCGATGAACATCATCGATGCGGCCATGGTACCGGAACAGCGGATGCCGAGCTTGTCGATGAGGATACCCGCGATGATGAGGAAGCCGCAGACATTGAGGAGGTACTCAGACATGGCATAGGTGCCGAAGACCGAGGGATTCCATCCGAATTCTTTCTCGACGAGAGCCTGAACAGGGGAAATCACATCCACGAACATGTATGCGAAAAACATCATCAAGGCGATGAGTATCAACGCGGTCCATCGGGCCGCAGGGCTGTCGTTCAACAGCTTTCCAATTTTTTCGGTCATAGTTTTCAGTGTTTTTAAACCCCGCTAATTTAGGAATCCGGATTGATATGGCCAAATTTTTCTGCCCCGGGAGGCCGTTTTACAATGATTTTGACCCGTGGGAAAAAAGTCTTATATTCGCTTTCCGATGCTCCGGCCAATGCGCGCCGGAGTCCCCCATGGACAAGATGTACGAAATTCTGGACAGAATAGACTCCCCCGCGGACATCCGCTCGCTGAGCATCGGCGAGCTGAAGACCCTGTGCGCCGAGCTCAGGGACTATATAGTGAGGTGCTGCGCCGAGAACCCCGGCCATCTGGGGTCGAGCCTGGGCGCCGTCGAGCTGATAGTCGGGATGCATTATGTCTATGACACGCCCGCCGACAAGCTGGTCTTCGACGTGGGGCATCAGGCCTATGCGCACAAGATCCTCACCGGGCGGCGCGAGATTTTCCGGAAAAACCGCACGAAGGACGGCATAAGCGGTTTCCCCAACATATTCGAGAGCGGATATGACGCCTTCGGCACCGGCCACTCCTCCACTTCCATTTCGGCGGCCTTCGGGCTGTGCGAGGCGGCCAGAATGCGCGGCACAGGGGAGAAGGTGGTCGCCCTGATAGGCGACGGAGCCATAACCGGCGGCCTGGCCTTCGAGGGCCTGAACAACGCCGGAGCGAGCGGCGACGACCTGCTCATCATATTGAACGACAACAACCAGTCCATAGAACAGAATCTCGGAGCCTTCCACAACTATCTGCTCCGGCTCACGACCGACCCCCACTACAACCGGATCAAGACCGGAATATGGAACCGGATCGGCGAAGGCCGCTTCAGACAGAAGGTCCAGAAGATGACCAAGGACACCAAGTCCAACCTCGTCCGCAACACCGGAGGAGCGCTGTTCGAGGCCTTGGGTTTCAGATACTTCGGCCCTGTGGACGGGAACGACATCGAGGCCGTGGTGGACGTGCTCTCCAGGCTGAAGGAGCTCGGCGGGCCCAGAATCCTGCATGTGCATACGGTCAAGGGCAAGGGCTATGCTCCGGCCGAGGAAGACCCGGCCATATGGCATGCGCCCGGCCGCTTCGACCCCGAGACCGGCAAGCGCATCAGCTCCGTCCGGAAGGCCGACAGGTATCAGGACGTCTTCGGAGGCGTGCTGGCCGACCTTGCCGGGCGCGACGACCGCGTGGTGGGAGTGACTCCCGCCATGGCCAAGGGCTGCGGGATGGACATACTCGCAAGGACGAAGCCCGAACGGTTCTTCGACGTGGGCATAGAAGAGGAGCACGCGGTGACCTTCTCCGCCGGACTCGCGGCGGGAGGCATGAGGCCGTTCTGCAACATATATTCTTCGTTCTCGCAGCGGGCCTATGACCAGATAATCCACGACGTGGCGCTGCAGAAGCTGCCGGTGGTCCTGTGCTTCGACAGGGGCGGGCTCGTGGGTGAAGACGGGGCGACCCACAACGGCGCCTTCGACCTCGCGGCCTACAGGAGCATCCCCGGATGCACCGTGGCGGCGCCCTCCGACGAAGTAATGCTGAAGAATCTGATGTACTCCGCGCTCCACAGCGACGAAGGTCCCTATATAATAAGGTATCCGCGCGGATGCGGAGAGGGCTCGGACTGGAAAAACGCGCCATATGAGCTTATGGAAAAGGGCCGCGGAAAGAAGCTGCGCGACGGCCGGGACATCGCGGTGCTGGCGCTCGGACCCTTCGCCCACAGGGCCGTGGAAGCCGCCGACAGGCTCAGGGAGGAGACCGGGCTGGAGACCGCCGTCTATGACATGGTCTTCCTCAAGCCCATAGACAAAGACATACTGGACGAGGCGCTGTCCTCGTTCGGCGATATTGTAACCGTGGAGGACGGCACCGTGAAGGGCGGCCTGTTCGGAGCGGTGGCCGAAGCGGCCGCGGCCCGCGGGGCGGACGTGAAGATCTGCCCGATAGGGATTCCGGACCGTTTCGTGGTGCAGGACACCCAGAGCGGACAGAGAAAGGAATGCGGTCTCGACACCGAAGGAATCCTCGCCGCGCTGCGCAAAATGGGGACGGAGAAAAAAAGATAGTCAAAATAGGGCGAAAAATTTTGGATGTTTGAATTAAAGCCCTATATTTGCAATCCGTTTCCGAACAAGAAACCAACCGCCGATATAGCTCAGTTGGCCAGAGCACGTGATTTGTAATCTCGGGGTCGTGGGTTCGAATCCCTCTATCGGCTCTAAAACAACGGCCTTCTGATTTTTATCGGAAACCCAATACGGGAGGATACCAAAGTGGCCAACTGGGGCAGACTGTAAATCTGCTGGCTTACGCCTTCAGGGGTTCGAATCCCTTTCCTCCCACATACATTTTGTGACGCGGAAGTAGCTCAGTTGGTAGAGCATCAGCCTTCCAAGCTGAGGGTCGCGAGT
>CAZIFT010000044.1:0-13907 GCA_964538395.1 uncultured Muribaculaceae bacterium | reverse complement strand
ATACAGAGCATCAGTGGCATGTAACATCGACTTAGCGTTGCAGGATCGGCCGGCAATAGTAAAGGTTATGATGCGCCGGCGGGGGTTAAGATGTGCGGAATCCGCACCACAATAAGGGCTTCTGCCCGCCGGTCGAAGACCGAACAATTACCCCTGATAGGGGTCGCGGCCGAAGGGCGCGGGGGTTAAGATGTGCGGAATCCGCACCACAATAAGGGCTTCTGCCCGCCGGTCGAAGACCGAACAATTACCCCTGATAGGGGTCGCGGCCGAAGGGCGCGGGGGTTAAGATGTGCGGAATCCGCATCGCAAAAAAGAAGTCGCCCAGAATCTGGACGACTTCTTTTTTGCGGTGCGGATGGGGCTCGAACCCACGACCTCCGGCGTGACAGGCCGGCATTCTAACCAAACTGAACTACCGCACCAGTAGTCTTTTTGTTTGTTGCGAATGCAAAGATAGGCATTTTCTTCCAACTTGCAACATTTATTTGCTATTTTTGTCAAATATTCCCCCTGCGGCCAGACACCCTCCCCGCAAGCGACTTGACAAATACGCCATGTACTCATTCATTATCAGCTTCGTAGCCCTGATTTTAGGATACATCCTCTACGGAGGATTCGTCCAGCGGGTTTTCGGGCCCGATCCCCAGAAGCCCACCCCCGCCATAGCCATGCAGGACGGCATAGACTACATCCCCATGCCCACATGGAAGGTCTATATGATTCAGTTCCTGAACATTGCCGGCACAGGCCCCATATTCGGAGCCATAATGGGAGCCAAATTCGGCCCCGCGGCCTATCTGTGGATAGTTTTCGGCTGCATCTTCGCCGGAGCCACCCATGACTACCTCTCCGGCATGCTTTCCATGCGCCACGGCGGCGCCGGACTCCCCGAACTGATAGGAATCTACCTCGGCAAGAAGACCAGAGCCGTGATGCTGACATTCTCAGTGTTCCTGCTGGTCGTCGTGGGCGCCGTGTTCGTCTATAGCCCGGCGGTAATCCTGCGCGACATGGCCGGCAACGGCAGCTCCACCGCCATGATGATATGGGTGGGCGTCATCTTCATCTACTACATAATCGCGACCATGCTCCCGATAGACAGGATAATCGGCAGGATCTATCCGGTCTTCGGAGTCGCCCTGATATTCATGGCCGTGTCCCTGATGTGCGGACTGCTGGTCAAATGGCCCTCCATCCCCGAGATATGGGACGGTCTGTCCAACAGAGGCCCCTCGGTGGGCGTAAAGGGCCAGCCGATACTCCCCTGCCTGTTCATAACCATAGCCTGCGGAGCCATCAGCGGCTTCCATGCCACCCAGAGCCCCCTCATGGCCCGATGCATCAAAAACGAGAAGCTCGGCCGGCCGATATTCTACGGCGCCATGATCACAGAGGGAATGGTGGCCCTGGTGTGGGCCGCCGTATCGTCCTACTTCTTCTTTGACGGAGGTGCCGCGGAAGTGGGTTCCGACATGTCCGCAGCCGCCCCCACGGTCGTGACAAAAGTGTCAAAGGCCTGGCTCGGAGCCTTCGGCGGAGTGCTCGCCCTCCTCGGAGTGGTCGCAGCGCCCATAACCAGCGGCGACACCGCCCTCAGAGGCGCCCGCATCATCATAGCCGACGCACTGAGAAAAGAACAGATGAGCATAAAGAGCAGGCTCGAGATCAGCATCCCGATCTTCGCGGTCACGGCCCTCATCCTCTGGTACAACATCGCCGACGCCGACGGATTCAACACCATCTGGAAATACTTCGGATGGGCCAACCAGGCCCTGTCCGTGTTCACCCTGTGGTGCCTGACCGTGTTCCTCAAGAAAGAGCGCGGCGGCGCATACTACATAATCACCCTCATCCCGGCCATGTTCATGACGGCCGTATGCACCACCTACATCTTCGTGGACAAGGCCTGCCTGGGGCTCAATCCCGCGCTGAGCCTCCCCATCGCAGGCACGGTGGCCGCAGTGTCGTTCATACTCTATCTGTACTGGATGGCGGAATATGACAAGAGAATAAGACTAATCTCCAAATAACTATGCTGGACAAAGAACAGGGGCTGTGGATAGCCCAGAGCGAAAACGGACCCGTGAAGCTCACGGGACGCATGTGCAACAGGCACGGACTCATAGCCGGAGCCACCGGCACCGGTAAGACGGTAACCCTCCAGGTGATGGCAGAGACCTTCTGCCAGGCCGGGGTGCCCTGCTTCATGGCCGACATGAAAGGCGACCTCTCCGGGATAGCGCGTCCCGGAAAACTGACATCCTTCATCGAGAAGCGCATAGCCGAGTTCGGGATGGAAACTCCCGAATTCCAGGGCTGCCCCGTGCGTTTCTATGACGTCTATGGCGAGCAGGGCCACCCGATGAGAGCCACCGTGTCCGACCTCGGACCGGAACTCCTCGCAAGGCTCCTGGAACTGAACGACACCCAGTCCGGAGTCCTGAACATAGTCTTCAGGATAGCCGACGAGAGGGGCCTTCTGCTGCTGGACCTCAAGGACCTCAGGTCCATGCTGGACTATGCGTCCAAGAACGCCGCCGAATTCAAGACGAAATACGGCAACATAAGCTCCGCCAGCGTGGGCGCCATCCAGCGCTCGCTTCTGGCTCTGGAAGACCAGGGCGCCGACAAATTCTTCGGCGAGCCGGCCTTCAACGTCATGGACCTGCTGGACACCGAAGGCGGCAAGGGCGTGATGAACGTCCTGGCGGCCGACAAGCTGATGCTCCGCCCCAAGCTCTATTCCACCTTCCTGCTCTGGCTGCTTTCCGACCTCTATGAGAAGCTTCCCGAGGTGGGTGACATGGAGCTGCCCAGGCTCGCGTTCTTCTTCGACGAGGCCCACATGCTCTTCGACGGCACCTCCAAGGCCCTCGTTGACAAGATCGAGCAGATCGTGCGCCTCATCAGGAGCAAGGGAGTGGGAGTATATTTCGTGACCCAGCTGCCCGACGACATCCCCGACAACATCCTCGGCCAGCTCGGAAACAGGGTCCAGCACGCCCTCAGAGCCTTCACCCCGAGAGACCAGAAGGCCGTGAAAGCCGCAGCCGAGACCTTCCGCGCCAACCCCGCCTTCAAGACCGACGAAGCCATAATGGGCCTCGGCACCGGAGAGGCGCTCGTCTCCTTCCTCGACGCGAAGGGAGCGCCGTCGGTGGTGGAAAAATGCAAGATACTCTTCCCGCTGAGCCAGATAGGAGCCATCACCCCCGCCGACAGGCAGGACATAATCAACAAGTCCCGGGTCTATGGCCGATATGACACCCCCATAGACCGCGAGAGCGCATTCGAAGTCCTGCTGAAGCAGTCCGAAGAGGCCGAAGCCGGCAAGGCCGCCGCGGCCGAAGAACCCGAAAAAGAGAAAAAGCCCGCGGGCAAAAAGAGCTCCGGACTGGGAGGAAAAATCTTCGGAGCCGTGCTCACCGCAGTGACCGCAAGCCTGGCCAGAAGCGCCGGCACAGCCGTGGCCAACTCCCTGAGCGGCAACAAAAAATCCTCCTCGAAAACTTCGGGGAGGAAGAGCACTGCAGGCAAGGCCGCTTCGTCGGCAGCGTCGGCGGCGACCCGCACCATAACAAGAGAGATTACGAGAGGAATCCTCGGAAATCTTATTTCTCGATAGGCACAAGAGCGAAACTGGGCTCGCACTTGCAGCAAAGGTGACCGTTCACGGTCAGTTCTGCCTTGCAGAAAAACAGCTTGCCTCTGCGAGCCTCCAGAGTCGCGGTAACCTCGCAAAGGTCACCGGGCCTCACCGGATTCTTGAACCTCACGTTGTTCAGTCCGGCATACAGCGTCACATTGCCGGGAATCTCGTCCTTGACAAGAATGGCGCAGCTCTGGGCCATGATTTCGCACAGGATCACACCCGGAACGATGGGGTTGCCCGGGAAGTGTCCGCGGGTGAAGAACTCGTCGTCCTTGATGAGATATTTTGCGTGGGCGACACCGTTCGCGTCCACTTCAGCCTCGTCGATAAGGAGCATCGGCTCCCTGTGCGGCATGAATTTCTTTATTTCCTCCCTGTTCATTTTATCTGGTTGTTTATCACGGTCGGATACCTCTATTCAGTATATTTCCTGAAGGCCACGCAGGCGTCATGGCCACCGAATCCGAAGGAATCCGAAATGCCGATGTTCACGTCGCTCTTCACGGCCACATTGGGCGTGTAGTCCAGGTCGCACTCCGGATCGGGATGGTCCAGATTGATGGTGGGAGGGATGATGCCGTCCCTGAGGGCCAGGACTGTGGTTATGGCCTCGGCTCCGCCGGCAGCTCCGAGCATATGTCCGGTCATGGACTTGATGGAGCTGATGTGAGCCTTGTAGGCATAGTCTCCGAGAGCCAGCTTGTAGGCCTTGGTCTCGGCGGCGTCGTTAAGCTTGGTGCCCGTACCGTGGGCGTTGATATAAAGGTTGTCCTTCGAAGGGTCGAAGCCGGCCTCCTCAAGGGCTATTTCTATGCACTTTGCCTGAGTGGTGCCGTCCGGTCTGGGAGCCGTGGCGTGATAGGCGTCGCAGGTGTTGCCATAGCCCACCATCTCGGCATAAATCTTAGCGCCGCGGGCCTTGGCGTGCTCATACTCCTCGAGTATAAGGATTGCGGCGCCGTCGGCCATCACGAATCCGCCCCTGTCCGCATTGAACGGAAGCGAAGCGTGCTTGGGGTCCTCGGAACGCGAGAGAGCCTTGGCGTTGGCGAAGCCCACGATTCCGAGAGGAATTGTGGCGTTCTCGCAGCCTCCGGCGATGATTGCGTCGGCATATCCATAGCGGATGGCCCTGTAGGCCTCTCCGACGGTATTGGTGGATGTGGCGCAGGCGGTGACGACGTCAAGGCAGGGGCCCTGAGCATAGTTCGCAATCGCTATCTGGCCTGCGGCCATGTTGGAAATCATTGTGGGGATGAACAGCGGGGACACCCAGCGTCCGGACGGGTCCTCGATGATCTTGGCGGTCTCGGTTATCTGCGTATGGAATCCGCCCACTCCGGAACCAACATAGACGCCGAGCCTGGCCGGGTCGATATTGGGGTTGTCTCCCTTGGAGCTGAGGCCGGAATCATTCATGGCCTGCCATGCGGCTGCCATGCCGAACACGGTAAACAGGTCCTGCTTGCGGATGAAATGCCTGTCCATGCCATATTCTTCGGGCTTGAAATTCTTTACCTTGCCGCCTATCTTGACCGGAAGCTGTTCTGTGGGGAAATCGGTTATGTAGTCAATTCCACAGACCCCGTTTTTAAGACTGTTCCAGAAAGTATTGACATCGTTGCCAACCGACGAAATCACTCCCATGCCAGTGACAACGACCCTTTTCTCTTTACTCATTTTCATATCTGATTTAGAACTTGCAAATATATTACTTTTAACGCACTTTCCCAAAGCTACCATTCCACGACGGCCACGCCCGAGAGGAGGCCGGCTCCGAAGGCGCTGAACACCAGGATGTCGCCGCTTTTGAAGGTGCCCTTGCGGTTGAACTCGTCAAGGAGTATGGCGCAGGAGGCCGAAGACGAGTTGCCGTGGTCGGAAATGTTTATGGGGAACTTGGAATCGGGCTCGCCGAGATATTCCTTGATGGCGTCGATGATTCTGAGGTTTGCCTGGTGGACGATGTACCAGTTCACCTGGCTCTTCTCCATTCCCAGCTCCTTCAGCACGTCCTCCACATCCGAGGTGGACGTCTTCACGGCGAACTTGAACACGTCCCTGCCCTTCATCTGCAGAGGGTATCCGCTCTCGGGGCCCGTGTAGTACGGCGTGGGCAGCAGTCCCTGCTTCTCGATGATCTTGTCCGGGGAAAGCTGGCTGTGGAGCTTGATATCCCTGATGTTGTCTCCGGGGCCGAGAACCACGGCGCCGGCTCCGTCACCGAAGAGGACGCAGGTGGCCCTGTCAGACCAGTCGCACATTCTCGAGGGCTGCTCGGCGCAGATTATCAGCACGTTCTTCACCTTGCCGGCACGGTAGTGCGACTCGGCGATGTCCATCGAGTAGATGAGCCCGGGGCAGGCGCAGTTGACGTCCACGCAGGGGCATTCAAGCCCGATCATGGACCCTATCACGCAGCCCAGACCGGGAGTGATATAGTCGGAAATCACGTTCGAGCATATGCAGTAGTCGATATCCTCAGGTTTCAGGCCCGACATCTCGAGAGCCTTGCGGGCGGCTTCGGCGCCCAGGTCCTCTATTTTTTCGCTGGACATGACATGGCGGCTGCGGATTCCCGTGCGGGGGACGATCCACTCGTCGCTTGTGTCAAGAAATTCCGACAGCATGTCATTGGTCACGATCTTTGAAGGAAGAGCGCTTCCTGTTCCCAATATCTTCATATTATACGATTTTCTCCGTCCGCTAAATTATCCAAGAAATTCCAAACCCGGAAAATTTTGTGGTGAAGTGCGGAAATGAGGGGAATAAAACCGCCGACAGGGGCCAAATGTGGCAAAATTTAGAAATATGGGGCGAAATTCTTATATTTGTTTCCATGAAACCCATCTTCATACCCAAGTATATGAGGGAGAAAAACCAGCTGGGCTGGGCCGTGACCTATGCGGCCCTGTGGTCTCTCATTTTCATAATATGCAGCGTGCCTTTCACGCACAACGCATGGTTCTCGCTGGGCGCGACAGAGTCCTTCGCCTACACCACCGCCTTCTTCCTGATAGCGCTTTCGGTGGTGGTCCTGAGCAAGTGGCTGATGTATGCCACCCGCAACGCCTTCCGGATGACCTATTTCCAGTATGTGGCCTGGGACCTGGGAGAAGTGGTCCTGGTGGCGCTGCTCTACACCTTCTTCACTCTCAAGGGCGGAGCCATGGGGATAATCGACGACAGAACCCTGTCCTTCTGGAGAATCTTCCTCACCGCGGCCGAGAACGCGTTCATATGCCTGATCGTCCCCTATATAATAGTGGGCATGTCGTTCGCGATAGCCGACAGGAACAGGGCCATACGCCTGATGAACACCAGCGACGTGGTCTCCGACGAGCCCGACAAGGGCATCCAGAAGGCCGCCCTCTACAACGTCAACGGCGACCTCAAATTCTCGGTGAAGCTCTCCAACCTCTATTATATAGAGTCCAGCGACAACTATGTGAGGGTCTGGTACTCGGACAATGACGGGACCATGAAGTCCTACATGATCCGAAGCAAGATGAAGTCCATCGAGGAGAACTTCACCGGCACGAGCCTGATGCGCTGCCACAGGCAGTATATCGTGAACATGGACAAGGTGAAGCTCCTGCGCAAGGAGAAGGACAGATACGAGATCGAGCTGGACAACGAAAAAATCCCGCCCATCTCGGTGACCAAGACCTATCTGGGAAGGATTCTGGAAAATATCGAAAAGACCGGAAAAGGGTCCGTTCAGTCGTGATCGGCGAACCTGCGCTCGGCAAGGGCCTCCCATTTTGTCCCGGGGCGGCCGTAATTCGCATAAGGATAGATTGATATTCCGCCTCTGGGCGTGAAAAAGCCCGTGACCTCGATATATTTCGGGTCCATGAGGGCTATCAGGTCCTTCATTATCTTGTTCACGCAGTCCTCGTGGAAGTCGCCGTGGTTCCTGAAGCTGAACAGATAGAGCTTCAGGCTCTTGCTTTCCACCATCTTCACGTCCGGAACATAGCTGATCCTGATCTCCGCGAAGTCGGGCTGGCCGGTTATGGGGCAGAGCGAGGTGAACTCCGGGCAGTTGAAACGGACCCAGTAGTCGTTGTCCTGATGTTTGTTCACAAAGGTCTCGAGCACCTCGGGCGCATAGTCGTCCCTGTACTGAGTCTTCTTGCCCAGAGCCTTCAGGCCCTCGTCCTTTCTGTCCATGGCGCTACTCCCCCGCTTCCTTGAGCCTTTCGGCATTCTCCGCAATCTGCAGCTGGTCTATGCACTCCTGAATGTCTCCGTCCATGAAGGCGGGAAGGTTGTACATGCTCCAGTTGATGCGGTGGTCGGTGACGCGGCCCTGGGGATAGTTATAGGTGCGGATCTTGGCAGAACGGTCTCCCGTGGACACCATGGTCTTTCTCTTGGCGGCGATGCCGTCGAGATATTTCTGATGCTCAAGGTTATAGAGACGGGTCCTGAGCTCCTCGAGAGCCCTCTCGAAGTTCTTGATCTGCGAGCGCTCCTCCTGGCACTGCACCACGAGTCCGGAAGGGATGTGGGTCAGGCGGATGGCGGAATAGGTGGTGTTGACGCCCTGTCCGCCGGGGCCCGATGCGCAGAAGATGTCCTTGCGCACGTCGTTCATGTTCAGCTCCACGTCAAACTCGCCGGCCTCCGGGAACACGGCCACCGAAGCGGCCGAAGTCTGGATTCTGCCCTGGGTCTCGGTCTGGGGGACGCGCTGCACGCGGTGCACTCCTGACTCATATTTCATCACGCCATAGACTCCGTCGCTGGCGGAGGAGAGCTTGAACACTATCATCTTGTAGCCGCCGGCCGTGCCGGGAGTCTGCTCGGTGACCTCGAGCTTCCAGCCTTTGGACTCGGCAAACTTGGAATACATTCTGAACAGGTCTCCGGCGAATATGGCGGCCTCATCGCCGCCGGTGCCGCCGCGGACCTCCACGAGGGCGTTCTTGCCGTCATCGGGGTCGGCGGGGATAAGCAGAAGCTTGAGGTTCTGCTCCATCTCCGGGAGTTTGGGCTCAATCTCGGCTATCTCCATCTTGGCCATCTCCTTGAGCTCGTCGTCCTTCTCGTTCACGGCGATGTCCTTGGCCTGGGCCAGTTCGTCCAGACACTTCTTGTACTCGAGGCCGGCCTTGATTATGGGCTGCAGCTCCTTGTAGTCCTTGTTAAGCTGGACATATCTCTTCATGTCGGACATCACCTCAGGGTCGGACAGCTGGTCCTGGAGGCTCTGATATTTGTCCTGAAGGCTCAGCACCTTCTCCAATAATGTATTCGCCATAGATTTATATTTTCTTCAGATAGCAGCGCCTTCTCATGAACATCTCATTGCCGTAATGGGCCCAGACATTGACCGCGCTGTTGGTCTCGACCTGGGGGTTGGCTATCGCCCATTCGGTCTTCATTTCGTGGTATTTCACAGCCATGGCCTGATGATATACGGCCGAAACGCCCTTGTTCTGCCACTCGGGGACCGCTCCGTTGAGCATCAGGTCCACCACCCGGTAGTCCTTGAGAGCACGCAGCAGATGGATCCAGCCGAAGGGGAAAAGACGGCCCCTGGCCTTCTTCAGGGCTTCGGATATGGACGGGAAGGTTATGGCGAACGCCACGAGGTCGTTGTTCTCGTCCAGGATTATGGCGCTGGTCTTGTCGCTGAGGAACTGCATGACGGAGGAAGCCTCCTCCTCGATCTCCTCATCCGTGAAAGGTATGAAATTGGCCACGCTTTCGGCGAAGCTCCGGTTGTACATGTCGAAGAATTTCCGGACCATGGCCTTGTCTTTCTTGAGGCTGTCTATGCTGCCTTCGTGCAGATTGTATCTCTGCTTGAGCAGAGAGGCGAACTTCTGGATCTTTTCCGTGGCCCCCTGCTGCGCGGGCATGCGGTACTGCACCCAGTCAAGCTCCTTCTCATATCCCAGCCTGGTGACGAAGTCGTTGTAATAGGGGAAGTTATACAGGCAGTTGAAGGGAGGGGTGTTCTCATAGCCCTCCACGAGCATTCCCTGCTTGCCGAGGGTGTTGTAATAGAGCGGTCCGTGGATCTCGTCCAGGCCCTGTGCCTTCGCCCATTCCTCCGCCGTGCCTATCAGCAGTTTGGCGACCTCGAAGTCGTCCACGGTGTCGAACCATCCGAACCTTGCCCTCTTCTTGCCGTAGCGCTCGTTATAGCGCGGATTGACCATCGCGCATATGCGTCCGGCCACCTTGCCGTCCTTCCAGGCCAGCCACATGGTGTGGGGGCAGTAACGGGCCGTAGTGCATGTCGTCAGAGACTTGATCTGGTCGCTGTGGAGCGCCGGAACATACTGCGGGCAGCCTTTGTACAGCTCGTCCGGGAAGCGGACGAATCTCTTAAGATCCTTTCTTGTCTTGACTTCGGTAATCTTGTATTCAGCAGGCATGTTATAAAGATTTTTCTTCACCGTGAAAACATCTTGCGAAATTACTAATAAATCATGCCATTTCAAAACGGCCGCTAAAGCCCCTTAGCCTTGGCCTCGTCCCAGATCTCATCCATCTGGGCCAGAGTCATGTCGCGCAGATTCCTCCCCTGCCTGAGAGTGTGCTCCTCGAGATAGGTGAATCTGCGGCGGAACTTGGCGCAGGCGCGGCTCAGGGCCGTGTCCGGATTCAGGCCATAGAGCCTGGCGGCGTTGATGACGGAGAAGATGAAGTCGCCCAGCTCCTCTTCCGCCCTGTCATATGCGGCCTTGAACTCCTCGGAGGACGATGCGGACGGCGCGTTCACTATCTCGTCGGCCGAGCCGGATTCCGAGGCCATGGCCTCCAGCTCCGCGCGGAACTCGCCCTCCTCTTCATGAACCTTGTCCCAGACCTGGCCCCGGTTCTCCCAGTCAAAGCCCACTCCGCGGGCCTTGTCCTGCATGGAAAGGGCCTTGAGTATCGACGGCATGGACTCGGGAATGCCGGAAAGAATCCTCTTGTTGCCGCCTTTCTCCTTCATTTTCAGCATCTCCCAGTTGTCGGAGACGGCCTGGGCGTCGTCGGCCCGAGTGTCGGAAAAGACATGGGGATGGCGGAACACCATCTTGTCGCACACCGCGTCGAGCACGTCGCCGACGTCATATTTTCCCTCTTCCTGGGCTATGCGGGAATAGAACACTATGTGGAGCAGGACGTCGCCCAGCTCCTTTTTCAGGTCCGCGTCATCTTTCCTGATCACCGCGTCGCTGAGCTCATAGACCTCCTCCAGGGTCATCGGGCGGAGGGTTTCGGGGGTCTGGGCCGAGTTCCAGGGACATTTCTCCCTGAGCCGGTCCATTATGTCGAGCAGGCGGCCGAAGCGCTCCAGTTTTTCTTCTCTTGTGTGCATGTCTGTATCCGTTTTGAAAGTGCCGGAAGCCCGTGCGGCGGGCCTCCGGGGTGCAAAGTTACTCAGAAACGCACGCTTTTTGCAGACAAAGCGGGATTAAAAATTCAGAACACCATGAAATCCAAGACAAACAGGGCCGCAGTCCTCTTTCTGTCGCTGGTCCTTGCGCTGGCCGCAGCCGCCTGCACGAAAGAAGGTCCGAGAAAATATCACGGCCGCACAGACACCGAATACACCGAAAACCCCTGCTGGACGCTTTCCTACACGGGACGCGAAGTGGACAGCGGCGACGGCTGGGCCTATGTCGTGGACCCGGTCTATGTCAAATCCACCGACAACGTGTCCTACTATCTGGACCTCGTGAGCCTGGACGACTGGAAGAACACCTATTCGTCTTCGCCCGCAAAGCTGATCAGCGAAAAGAGCTCGTCCATAGACAAGAACTATATCTATTCCGGCGACTCGAGAAACTCCTTCGACGCCCTTGACGCCGGCGGCGGCGACTGGGTGGCTCTGGCATGGGAAGTCAACGCCAGCGGAGTCCCCGGCACCAGATATGCCGTACTCCAGTTCAAGACCGAGGCCGTCAAGATGGTTCAGGACAACACCTATGAAATCTCCTATGACGGAAGGCGGACAATCGACGACGGCGAGACGGAGACCGAAGTGGACGCCTTCACGATTCAGACCGACTCCGAATTCGGCTACTATATGGACATAAGCTATCCGGAGGACATCGCTCAGAATTACAGCGGGGACCCGGTGGTCTTCTTCAACGCCGTGCTGGACAACCTGGCCGCGGACCTCTCGGACGGAGAGGATTTTTCCGGAATTCTCTACTGCCGCACCTCCGGAATCGAGTTCTATCCTCTCGAGAGCGGCGACTGGACGGCATATGCCTTCGGAGTGGACAATCTGGGCAATCTGACCGGCAGCTGGTCGAAGCTCGACTTCAACATCGCCGACGCAGTCTCCACAACAAGTCTGCAGAAAGCATATAGTGCTAAGAATCTGAGAGTTATCTATGACGGAACCGCCAGACCGGCCACCAGGGCCGCATGGTCCGGGACCCGCGCGACATCCCCGAAAGGCAATGCCGCATCCGGCTCGAAAAACACTCCGAAAAGAAGAGGATAGTAGGAAAGTTTTTCATATATTCGCAAGTGACGGGGAGGTCAAAATTGAGTTTTGGCCTCCCCGTAAAGTCAGCCAACCACAACTTTTTTGCGAACAACCGCTTTACATCGTTCACAGCCATGGACATAAAAAATTTCACCATCACAAAACGGGACGGTTCCAAGGAAAAATTCTCCCTGGACAAGATAATGAACGCCATAGTCAAGGCCTTCGAGAGCGTGAAGGTGAACGCCGATCTCGAGTCCATCGCCAGGGTCCTTTCCCATCTGGACATCCACAACGACATCACCGTGGACGAAATCCAGAACCAGGTGGAGCGGGCGCTCATGTCCGAGGGCTATTATGAAGTGGCCAAAAGTTTCATCCTCTACCGCCACGAGCACACCGAGGACCGCGAGGTGATGCAGAAGCTGCAGTTCTTCACCGACTATATGCATGCGGCCAACGCCGCCACCGGCTCCAAGTTCGACGCCAACGCCAATGTCGAGCACAAGAACATAGCCACCCTCATCGGCGAGCTGCCCAAGCAGGGCTTCATCAGGCTCAACCGCCGCCTGCTCACCGAGCGGCTGAAGAAGATGTATGGCAAGGCCATGGCCGAGGAATATATCAGCAAGCTCACCGGCCATTTCATCTATAAGAACGACGAGACCAGCCTCGCCAACTACTGCGCGTCCATAACCATGTACCCGTGGCTGCTGAGCGGGACCACATCCATAGGCGGCAATTCCACCGCCCCCACCAACCTCAAGTCCTTCTGCGGAGGCTTCATCAACATGGTGTTCATAGTCAGTTCCATGCTGGCCGGAGCCTGCGCCACGCCGGAGTTTCTCATGTATATGAACTACTTCATCCAGAAGGACTACGGCAAGGACTACTGGAAAGACCCCGACAAGGTGGTGGACCTGAGCCTCAGGCACCGCACCATGGACAAAGTGCTCACGGACTGCTTCGAGCAGATCGTCTATTCGCTCAACCAGCCCACCGGCGCCAGAAATTTCCAGGCCGTGTTCTGGAACATTTCCTACTATGACAGGTACTACTTCGAAAGCCTGTTCGGCGAGTTCCGCTTCCCCGACGGGTCCAAGCCCGACTGGGAGGGGCTCTCGTGGCTGCAGAAGAGGTTCATGAAGTGGTTCAACCAGGAGCGCACCCGCACGGTGCTGACCTTCCCCGTGGAGACCATGGCCCTGCTGACCGAGAACGGAGACTGCAAGGACAAAGAATGGGGCGACTTCACCGCAGAGATGTATGCCGAAGGCCACTCCTTCTTCACCTATATGAGCGACAACGCCGACTCTCTGTCCTCCTGCTGCCGCCTGCGCAACGAAATACAGGACAACGGCTTCAGCTATACGCTGGGAGCGGGCGGAGTGAGCACCGGGTCCAAGTCCGTGCTCACCATAAACCTCAACCGCTGCGTGCAGTATGCCGTGAACCACGGCCTGGACTATATGGAGTACCTCGGCGGCATCACTGACATGTGCCACAAGGTGCAGCTCGCATATAACGAAAACCTCAAGGAGCTGCAGCACAACGGGATGCTGCCCCTGTTCGACGCCGGCTACATAAACATAAACCGCCAGTACCTGACCATAGGCATCAACGGTCTCGTGGAGGCCGCCGAATTCATGGGCCTGAAGATTTCCCCCAACGACGAATATCTGAAGTTCGTGCAGGGCATACTCGGCCTCATCGAGAAATACAACAGGGCCTACCGGACCAAGGAGGTCATGTTCAACTGCGAGATGATTCCCGCCGAAAATGTGGGCGTGAAACATGCCAAAT
>CAZIFT010000043.1:0-14327 GCA_964538395.1 uncultured Muribaculaceae bacterium | reverse complement strand
CACAGAAGAACTTCAGGAAGATTCCGGGAAGCCCGATTGGGTATTGGGTGAGCGAAAAAATAAAAAATTTATTCAGTGGTGAAACTATAGGAAAGCATTCATTCTCGGATGGAAAAAATGTAACTAGTGACAATGATCGTTTTATTCGTTTTTTCTGGGAAGTCTCTAAGGGAAAAATTGGCAAAGGATTAAAATGGATGTTACAGACTAAGGGGGGTGAAGCAAGACGATGGTATGGTAATACGCTTAATGTTATAGCATGGTCAGCGGAAGATATAGAGTATTACCATAAAAACAAAATGGCCAGAGTTATTAAAGAATATCTCTGGTACAAAGAAGGTATTACTTGGTCAAAAATATGTTCATCGAAACCAACTTTTAGATATTTAAGACAAGATTCTACATATGATGAAGTAAATATCACTCCTAACACAGATGAAGAGTTAAACTGTTTGTTGGGTATTCTTAACACAAAATTAATAGGGAAATTACTTGATATAGTTAATCCAACATTTAGTGTGCAGACTGAAAATATACTTAAAATGCCTTATGTATATAGTCAAGCAATAAGTTCAATGTCAAAATCTTGCCTTTCCCTCTCAAAACAAGATTGGGACGCCCACGAGACTTCCTGGGACTTCAAGGAGAACGAACTGGTCCGAGTGGCGAAGGCCGAGCGGACGGACAGCCTTGAGCGGGCTCTGAAGTGCTACCGCTCCGAATGGGAAGACAAGTTCGAGCAGCTCCACGAGAACGAAGAGGAGCTCAACCGCCGGTTCATAGAGATTTACGGTCTTCAGGACGAGCTGACCCCGGATGTCCCTATGGACGAAGTGACCATCCTTCAGGCCGGAGAAATCACCCACGTGAAAGACGCCAGCGAATATGGCGGCGGCCATTACAGGTGGAACTATGACAACCTGATGAAGCAGCTCATAAGCTATGCCATCGGCTGCAGAATGGGCCGCTACCGCCTGGACAGGGAAGGCCTCGCCATAGCCCATCCGGAGCCTTCCCCGGAAGAGACCGCGCCATACGCCTTCTCCGGCAGCTGCGGCGCAGAGCACAGCTTCGCGATGGACGAAGACGGCCTTATCCCCATGCTTCCGCCAGACTGCGGCTTCGCTGACAATGCTCTTCTCTCTGTCCGCCAGTTTGTCCGGGACGTGTTCGGAGAAGACAGCTACGCCGCCAACCTCAACTATATCGATTCCTGTCTCGGCAAGCCTCTGGAGGAATACCTCTTCAAGGACTTCTGGGCCGACCACAAGAAGATGTACCAGAACCGTCCCATCTATTGGCTGTTCAGCTCGAAGAAGGGCGCCTTCAAGGTCCTCGCATACTGCCACCGCATGACCCGCCACAGCGCGGAGCTGGTGCGCCAGAGATATCTGCTTCCATACATCGACCGCCTGAAAGGCCGCGCGGACGAAATTCAAGCCAAGGGCGCAGGCGCGACCGCCGCAGAGCGCCGTCAGCTTAAATACTTGCTGTCCGGCATTGCCGAGTGCGAAGAATACCACACCAGGCTCCACGCCGTGGCCGACAGGCAGATTGCCTTCGACCTCGATGACGGCGTCCTCCGCAACTATGCTCTCTTCGGGGATGTGCTCGCTAAACTCAAATAATATGGTTCAGGATAGAATATACAGATACTTCGAGAGGGACCCGCATCTCCACATCCTTTTCATCTTCGACCCGATGGGCCTTCAGCTCTCGGATTATGCCGATATGGAATGGAAGGACGGATATCGCTTCTTTGCCTTCGACGGGGCCTGGTTCAATCTCAAATACAGGCTCTGCCACGAATGGAAGGATGAAAAGGTGATTCTTTATTTCAACCAGCCGGAGCCCTCCGACGAGCAGTCCCGCCTGCAATTTCCGCTCCTCGGAGAGATGTGCGCAGGCAAGGTCTTCCGCAGCGAGGGCGGAGAGGCCTATATTCAGCAGCACCGCATTTCCGAAGATTACTCCCGCTTTGTCGCCGTCAATATCGATGACCTCCAGGCGTCAAAGGTGGAGAAGATGCTCCAGCCGTTCTTCGAGGACGGATCGTTCAGCCCGGATGCGGCTGTCAGAGCCATTCTCTGCAACTATCTCGGCATTTCCGTGCTCAAGGAGTGGAACGAAATCATAGCCAATCTCATCATTCTTGACGGCGGCGATGACGAAGACAAGATTGCCAGGACGGTGAGGCGAATCCGCGGCAACAAGAATGTTCTTGACTGGCTCAACGACATTTTCGAGCGTCTGAGCGGACAGGTCGCGACATACACGGCCCGTCCCTATTTCAGGGATATTGTCCTCAGCATCAAGTATAACCAGATAGTCCGCAACATAAGCCCGGTTCCGGCCGACCCCTACAGAGCCTACCACACCGACAACAGCGCCAAGCTGGAGCGCATGGAACGCCTCATGACATTTGTCCGCAACAGCGACAAGCTCCGCGAGCCTTTCACGGAGGCATTCATCCGTCTTGGCGCAGACGTCCGTGAGGACCGCATCATAGACTGCTACGGGGTCAATGCCGGCTACTGGTATCTTCCGGAGAGCATGTGCTGGCACATAATCGATTCCAATGTGAAGGATTCTCTCCGCACCGCTCCTGCCGAAGTCATAAGCCGTATGGACCGCATTCTTGTGAGCAATCCCGGCAATGAATCCATCGGGAGCATCGTGGCGTTCGTCACATATGCGGCCCAGTATTATTCTCTGGCGGACAAGCTCGAAAAGCAGCTGGTTCTGAACACTCCCGCCGATTATATCCGTTCATACACGGAGAACGGCTACAATCTGGACAGCTGCTACCGTCTGGCCCTGGAAAGCTACTTCGGCATAGATTCGGACCGCATTTCCGATGCTGTCCACAAGGCGAAGCTGCTTCTCGACAAGGACTATGCTGAATTCACCAACAATCTCAACCTGCAGTGGATTCAATGTCTGGACACCTGCGGGGCCTCTCTCAGAAGCCTCCCGGGAGTCAGCCGTCAGGAGGATTTCTATGAGGACAACATCGCCCCGTCCGCCAGCAAGCAGGCCGTCATCGTGGTGGATGCTCTCCGCTATGAAGTGGCTAAGGAGCTCGTGGACACCATCTACAAGAAGCAGCACGAACCAGAGCTTGGCTTTGCCATCGCAATGCTTCCGACAGAGACCATGTACTGCAAGCCTTCGCTCCTTCCGCATCATTCGCTCACTTTGTCCGGGGCCAGGATGCTCGTGGACGGAGCGGTGCTCGACACCACGGAGAAGCGCGATGCCCATGTCCAGAGATATAAGCAGAAGTCAAGGTGCGTCAGCTTCAAGGATGTGACTCGGAACAGCCGGGATGCGAACCGCGAACTCTTCAAGAACGACCTTGTCTATATCTTCCACAACGACATCGATGAGGCCGGGCACGACGACAACGCCAAGAAAGCGGTCTGCGCCTGCCGCAGTTCGATAACGGAACTGGCAAAGACTGTCCACAGCATAATGTCCACCTACAATGTGGCCGATGTATTCATCACTGCCGACCACGGCTTTCTGCTCAATGACATGGAGTTCGAGGACAAGGACAAGCAGCAGATGGCCGAGGGCGGCATAGACAGGAAGTCCCGCTACTACCTCACCGAATCCGACGCGGGCATTCCGTTTTTCAGCAAATATCCGCTTCGCGACGTGTCCGGGATAGACAGCGACTGCTATGTAGCCATCCCGTCCGGCACCAACCGCGTTGCCGCTCCGGGAGGCTACAAGTTCGCTCACGGAGGCGCATCGCTGCAGGAGCTTATAATCCCTGTCATCCGCTGCCGTCATCGCCGCGACAATGTCAAGTCTCTGGCCAAGGTCGGAGCGCGCATCCTGGACTGCTCAGGCAACATAGTGTCCAGCGTGCTGCTCTTCACCATCCTCCAGACGGATGCAGTGGCCAACGACAGGAAGCAGCGCAGCGTTGCCTACGCCATATTCGAGGGCGACAGGATGGTGTCCGGGGAAGGCTCGCTCCTTCTTTCAAGCACGGATGTCAACCCTGAGAACCGCAAGACGGCGGCGCGCCTCACTCTCTGCCAGGCAACCTCGTCGAACCTGCTTGAACTTCGCGTCTGGGACCCTGCAGACCCTCTCAACCCGCTTGACTCCAAGAAAGTATCCAACAACACATTGATTGACAGAGACGAATTCTGATATGACACTTCAGGAAAAAATACTCGAAGCCTTTGAGGGCAAGGTGGTCCGCAAGGACTTGGCTTTCAAGGTTAAAGGCGGCCAGCCGGTGCCGACCTTCGTGCTTGAATATCTCCTCGCGCAGCATTGTGCGTCCAGCGATGAGACCATCATCGCCGAGGGCGTCGAACGCGTGAAAAAGATAATCCGCGACAACTATATCAACCGCGCGGATTCGGAGGAGGTGAAGGGAAAGATCCGTGAGCGCGGATCGTTTACCATCATCGACAAGGTCACTGCCGTTCTCAACGACAGGAGCGACTGCTATGTGGCGTCATTCGCCAACCTTGACTTGTCCAATGTCCCGGTTGCCGACGAGATTGTCCGCAGAAACAACAAGCTGCTCTCCGGCAACGGCGTCTGGAGCATAGTGACCATCGGCTATATTTCCGGCGAGGATGTGCGGATGCGTTGGGAGATCCAGAAGCTCAAGCCCATCCAGGTCGCTAACATAGACCTTGATTTCTACAAGGCGCAGCGCTGCAAATTCACGACCGACGAGTGGATTGACCTGCTCATCCACACCGTGGGCCTCAACCCTGAGAATCTCAACCGGCGCGAGAAGATGATTACACTCGCGCGCCTGCTGCCCATGGTCGAGAACAATTTCAACTTCATGGAGCTCGGCCCGAAAGGTACCGGCAAATCCCATGTCTTTGAGGAGTTTTCCCCATACGGCGTGCTTGTCAGCGGCGGAGATGTCACATCGGCCCGTCTGTTTGTGAAGATGAGCGGCAACCGGGAAATACTCGGCCTTGTGGGCTATTGGGATGTCGTGGCCTGGGACGAGTTTGAGCAGCAGAAAGGCCGCTCTGTCGATGCGGTCCTGATCGACACGATGCAGAACTACCTCGCCAACAAGCAGTTCAACCGAGGCAAGGGCACGCACGAGGCATCAGCCTCGATGTGCTTTGTCGGCAACACCAAGCATACGGTGCCGTTTATGCTCCGGAACTCGCACCTCTTTGAGTCCATCCCGACTTCTTTCATCAAAGGTGCCTTCCTGGACCGTATCCATCTCTATAATCCGGGCTGGGAGATCAGGATGCTCAAAAAGGATTCGTTCAGCCAGGGCTTCGGCCTCATCACGGACTACATCGCCGCCATTCTCCATGAAATGCGCAACATCGACCTTTCAAGCGAAATGTCCAGGTTCGTCAAGTTCGACGGCTCGCTCTCGGAGCGTGACAACCGCGCCATCCTCAAGACCTTCAGCGGCATGATTAAACTCCTCTACCCCGACGGCAACTACACTGAAGCGGATGCCCTGGAGATCATAGATTTCGCAGCCGAATGCCGCAAGAGGGTGAAGGACCAGCTTTATATCATCGATGACACTTTCAAGGCCGAGCCTGCGAAATTCGTCTATCAGATACTCTCCAGCGGCGAAGAGCGCAGAGTCCTTACGCTTGAGGAGATGAACTTCGGCGAAACCTCCGTCCACGCTCAGGAGACGGAGGCTTCGGGCGGGGCTATGCCGACGACGGAGACAGCTAAGGCTGCCGTCAAGGCTTCTTCCCCGCAACTGGTGTCGTCCATTACCAACATCAGGATGAACCAGACAGGTGTTTCTTATGACAGCCTCTTCGGAGCCTATCTCAAGACGGCAAAGCAGGTTAAGGTCGTGGACCCTTTCATCCGCTATCCATATCAAGTGTCCAATTTCCTTGAGTTCGTCCAGTGTGCGAGAAAGAACTGCGACTCGCCCGAAGAGCTGACAATACACCTTTCCACCCAGAACGACGAGGAGAAGATTCCTGAGATGATTGACATCTTCGACGACATAAAGGACGACCTCGCCGCGCATGGCATCGAGTTCAGCTACGACTTCAACGCCGACCACGACAGATACCTGGAACTCGACAACGGCTGGATTATAACGCTCGGCCGCGGCCTTGACATCTACGAGAAGGTGGCCCGCTACAGCCTCGACTCTCTCAACCAGAGTGAACGCCGCTGCAAGGAATTCAACGTCACCTATAACCGGAATGGCGGAGGAAGACAATAGGGATGGGTGCTCTAAGTGTGACAGATAGGCCATACAGGCCGCTGGTGGCAGGGCACCTCGACTTAGCGTGGCAGGCCATGTTCCCGACGCTTCGGCCAGCGGCATCCGGCAGTATCCTCCGGGACCTGTGCCGCCCGCGGCATCATGAGCGGGGGGACCGCCGCGAAGCGGTGGTGGGATGAGCGAAGCGAAGGTCTCCGGAGGGTGCTGCCGATGCCCGAAAAGAAAATAAAAAAAGAGGGCCGGAGAAAAACTCCGGTCCTCTTTTCGGTTATGTCGGCGGAAAACTATTTCTTGCTGTCGGCGGAACCCTCCACGAAGGCGACGATCTGGCCCTTGACCACATCCTTGCCCTGCTTTCCGAGCACTGCGACAATCCTTCCGTCCACTGCGGCGGGAATCTCCTCGATTCCATAAGAGGTCTGCACATAGCCCACAGGCTCGCCGGCCTTCACTGCAGTGCCCACGACAGGAGCCGTGGAAGCGTCGTCCACATCGATCTGCCACAGCAGCTTGCCCTTGGCGGGAACCTGCACGGGAACAGCGTGGGGATAACGGTCAGCATAGTCCTTGACATCATACTCAGGCATCTCCACGACGGGTCTCACCACATTGATCGGGGCGCCGGCCTTCTTCTTGAGGTCCTCAAGCTCCTTGTTGAAGCGCTCCTTGGCGATACCGCTCTTGTAATCCCTGTACTGACGCTCATGCATTGCGAACTCGAAGAGTTCCTCCTGGTCCTGACCTTCGTCCCAGCCCTCGTCCTTCATCATCTGACGGAACTTAGGCAGCTCGTCCGGGTACGGATCCTGAGGGTCGCCGGTATAGAATTCCAGGCCCTTCTGCTTTGCGAGCTCCACGATCTCGGGAGCGAGCTCTCCGGGCAGTTTTCCCATCTTGCCGAGAATCATTCCCCAGGTGTCCTTGTCGATGGTGGTCCATCTGGGCTTGCCGTTCAGCGTGTTGAGCAGGTTCATCAGCGCGGTGTTCTTCACATACTGGCTGAAAGGGGTCACGAGCGGCGGATAGCCGAGTCTCGGCCACACATACTCCACCTCGTTGAACAGCTTGACCATAAGGGTGTCAAGGCTGATTTCAGGACGGCCGTGAGCCCTCTCGGTGGCGTTGATTGCGCCCTGGAAGCCCTTGAGGTCGGCCATCATGGAGCCCATCATTCCGCCCGGCAGGCCGCAGCCCACGAGCAGCGAGGACATCTTCGAGTTGGAAGAATTGATCCAGTAGCCGAGGAAGTCGTCGATGAACTTCTGGGTGAGACGTCTCACCTCCATGTATGCGTCCATGTTCAGATCCTTCACGAGGAAGCCGTCTCCCTTCATCATCTCCCTGATGGTGATCACGTCGGGATGGACCTTGCCCCATGACAGAGGCTCCACTGCGACATCCAGATAGTCCGCTCCGGCGCGGGCGACCTCCAGCATGGAAGCCGGCGAGAAACCGGGGCCGGTGTGTCCGTGATACTGGACCAGGATATGGGGATATTTCTTCTTGATCTGCGAAGTGAGGTTGGCGAGGAAAGTAGGACGGCCGATTCCGGCCATGTCCTTGAGGCAGATTTCGTCAGCGCCATATTCGACCACCTTGTCCACTATGCCCATATAGTATTCCACAGTGTGTACGGGGGAGTGGGTGATGGAGAGGGCCACCTGCGAGATCATTCCGCCCTTCTTGGCGAACTCGACCGAACGCTTGAGGTTCCTGGGGTCGTTGAGGCCGCAGAAAGAACGTGCGATGTCGGTGCCCTGAAGCTTCTTGACCTTGAACATCAGCTCTCTGACGTCGGCAGGGACCGGGTTCATGCGCAGGGCGTTCAGACCCCTTTCGAGCATATGGGTCTGGATTCCGGCCTTATGGAAGGGAGCGGTCCACTTGCGGACTGCGACATTCGGGTTCTCTCCGAAAAGGAGATTCACCTGCTCGAAAGCGCCTCCGTTGGTCTCCACCCTGTCGAAGCATCCCATGTCGATGATGGCGGGAGCGACTTCCACAAGCTGGTCCACTCTAGGTACATATTTACCGGACGACTGCCACATGTCGCGGTAAACGAGAGAAAATTTTATTTCACGTGCCATATTTGATTGAATATATTTTCGCCTATTATAGCTTCCAAAAATACAAATTTTCTCGGATTATCCCTCGGACGCGCGGGAAAAACTAATTTTTGGGATACCTGACGGTGAAGCACGCCCCGCCCAGGGCGAAGGAGCGGCTATAGGAGATTTCCCCGCCGCATCTGTCCAGAATATTCTTGCATATGGCCAGACCCAGACCGGTTCCGCTGCTCTTCGTGGTGAAGTTGGGCGTGAACAGGCGGCTCCTGTTCTCATCCTTGACGCCCGGACCGTCGTCCTCGAAGACTATGTCATAGAACCCGTCCTTGACGCTGTTGCGTATGGAGAGGTTGATGTGGCCCGGCACGGGCTCCTGCCCGGCCTCCCTTTCCTCCTTCTGGCGGCCCTCGATGGCCTGCACCGAATTGGTCAGCAGGTTCACGAACACGCGGGTGAGCTGCGGCTTCGGGCCGGTCACCACGGCGTCCTTGAGGCCTATGTACTCGAAGGTTATGTTGTCCTTGCCGCTGAACAGGGTGATCTCGTCGGAGGCGAGCCTGTCCAGGTCGATCTCCACCGGCTTCTCGCCATAGAGCTTGGCGAAGGTGGAGAACTCGTTGGCCGTGTCGGTCAGCTGGTCTATGCTGTCCATCACCACCGAGATTATGCCGTCGAACTTCTCCTGCCACGAAGGGTCGTTCTTGCTCTTGAGGCGGATTATGCGCTGGATCTGCAGCTTGATGGGGGTGAGGGGGTTCTTGATCTCGTGGGCCACCTGACGGGCCATTTCGCTCCACGCCTTGTCCCTCTCGAGCTGCGCCGCCTGCTTGCCGCTTTCCGACAGGTCGTGGACCATCCTGTTGTAGGAGTCCACGACGGTGGCTATCTCGTCGTCCCTGTCATAGATTATATACTGCAGGCCGCTGGTCTTGGCCAGCTTCATCTTGTGGCCCATGTCGATCAGCGGGCGGAACATCTTGTCCACGACCTTCGCCGTCACGAAACGGGTCAGCAGCAGGAGGATGAAGAACACCGTGATCACGAATCCGGCATGGAACAGGGCGTCGTCCCTGAAGCTGAGGCCGGAGTCGGTATAGGGGGTGCTGACTATCGCGAGCATGCTTCCGTCCACGCCGAACACCGGCGCCGACATGGTATAGACGCTGCGGCCGCGGATGCGTGCCTTGTCGATGTAATACCTTCTGCCCATATAGACGATGTCCCTGTAAGAGTCCCCGTCGAGGCGGGTGCCTATGGTCAGACGCTCGAAGATCTCGGGGAAGGTGGACATCATCACCTTGCCGCCGGTGGTGTAGAGGGTGATTCCGGAGTTGGTGTATCTCCCGACATTGTCCAGGGTGCTGCGGAACTCGTTGGTGGCGAAATCCGCGACGGAGGAGAACCGCCGACTCTCCTCCTGCACGAGCGACTGCACGGTGTTTATCTTCCTCACCATGAGCTCGTTGACGTTGGCGTTGTTCCTCCTGTAGATGAACAGAACGCTGATGGAGGCCATGGAGACTAGGGTCGCCATGAGGGAAACGAGCAGCACGGTGTTGATCCGCTGCTTGTAATAGTTCTTCTCGAACTGCTTCTTCCGCCTTCCGCCTATCGTGGGGATGCAGCAGACGAAATAGGCCATCAGGGCTATCATGGTGAGCGCCACCAGATATTTCAGCGCTCCGACCGACCTTCTGGAAATCACGACATATTCCGAGTCGGTGACCTGGTTGACGAAGTGGATGAACTTGTTTATGGTGACATAGGACATCCCCTCCTTCTGCCCGGCCTCCCTGAACCGCTCCGTGAAACCGGTGGGGTAGGGATATTCTCCGCGATATGATATCAGCTTGTCGTCCAGATATTTGGCATAGGAATAATCGGGCGGCAGGCCCAGCGTTCCGGAATTGCCGCCGTTGATTATGGCCTCATAGCCGGTCCCTTCATATTCCTTCTTGCTCTCTATGTCTATGATAAGCCGGACGACGCCGACGCTCTCGTTGAAGAAGGTGAAGACTCCGGTATATTGCGACATGCCCACCGACGAGCGCGTGTAGAAGAATCGGGAGTTGTCCGCCAGAGGCGTGCCGCCGCTGATACGGTCGCTGAAATAGCGCAGCACCACGGCGTCCGGGTCGGTGTCCCTGAACATATACAGGTTTATGTCATAGTCTCCCGACAGGGCGCTCAGATAATTTTCCTTTATCCTGCTGATTATCACGCTGAAGTTCTTGTCCACGGGAAGCAGCGCCGGGATCATCACGTCCCCGGCTATCGCCTGCTCCACCGTCCTGAGCCGGATCTCGAAGGAGAGATTGCGGTCCATGGCAAGCCTGTTGGCCCATATCTCGGTGCGGCTTTCCTCCCTCCTGAGCCCGAACACGGAGGTTATGGCCAGCAGATAGACGGCGCCGGCCACCGAGAGGCAGAGACGTCCCGTCCTGCTGAAGATGTTGTAGTGGAGGCTGGTGCGGCGCCTGACGACAGGGCTGAGCATATGCAGGATCTGGCCCGCTCCCAGCAGGAGGAAAAGATATGAAAGATAGACATATACCGTGTTCCGGTCTATGTCCACCATGTTGTAGAGGGCCAGATTTATGTTGGAGTTGGCTATGAGGCTGCGCAGCGACAGGTGGATATAGACGGCGGTCGCAATCAGAGCCGCGATTATCAGGGCCGTGAACACGGTCATGCGCCGCCTGGTGTTTTTCGCTTCGAGGAAGCGGAGCCATGCCTTGCGCGAGATGAAGAGGCAGTTGGCCAGGGAGAAGATCCATGTGTTCAGGATCAGCAGGGCTCCGAGCGAATAGAACAGGCCGTCGTCGGCATAGATGCTGGGCGAGAATATGTCGGAGGCTCCTCTCATGCCGTAGCCGGCCGCGAAGAACACGGCGCAGACTGCGGTGGCCACGCCCCAGGACAGGAACATCCTGCCGAGGGTGCATTTCTTGAAGAGGAAGAGAAATATTGCGCAGATTATGAGGAAGAAGGCCGGCCATTCGGTCCACGGGTCGGCGATCAGCGGCATCACGTTGGCGTTTTCCTGGACGACCTTGAGCAGGGGTATGCCTTCCACGCTCACCGCCGCGCCTCCGGAATAGGCGATCGGATAGACCCCGAACCTGTCGGAGAGCCCGAGTTTGCGGCTCACTCCGTTGAGGGTGG
The DNA here is from genome assembly GCA_964538395.1 of uncultured Muribaculaceae bacterium. Taxonomy (GTDB): domain Bacteria; phylum Bacteroidota; class Bacteroidia; order Bacteroidales; family UBA932; genus Cryptobacteroides. The sequence goes on along the minus strand of CAZIFT010000043.1, from coordinate 2,879 downwards.
TCCCGTCGGAGGTGTTCTTCACCATAAGTCCGCCTATCACCCGGCAGCCGTCCTCGTCGTCCATGCTCTTGACCAGATACCATTTCGGGCCCATGTTCATGTAGCTCAGGGCGGTGTCCGCATAGACCAGAGGCGAGATCGTGTTGTATCTCAGGTTGGAGAAGCGCTGGATGAAGACTTTGTTGCCTATGTCGTCGTTGTCGAGGGAGAACTGGTTGTTCCAGGACTTGAGGGTGTCGCCTATGTAGCGGTAGATCACCATGTCGGAGGGGAAGTCGTCCAGGTCGGGCCATTCGTCCTTCGGGCAGGCGAGGACCTGCTTCATGTAGCTTTCCAGCCTGGCGGTGCGGGCGCTCAGCTTTTTTTCCAGCTTGCGTCCGGCCGATGAGGTGATGTCTGGCCCGCCGGAGGGGAAGAGGGAAAGGACGAGAATGATGACCGCCGCCACGGTCATCACCATCCAGAGGTTTCCTTTTACCGTTTGGGCTCTCTTATTCATGGTGATAGGGCTCTCCTTTCAATATGGTGAACGCCCGGTACAGCTGCTCGGCGAATATGGTGCGGACCATCTGGTGGGAGAAGGTCATCCGGGAAAGGGATATTTTGGAGTCGGCGCGGCCATATACGGCGTCCGAGAAGCCATAGGCCCCTCCGATTACGAACACGAGGTCCTTGCCGCCGGCGCTCATTTTCCGGCCTATGGCGGAGGCGAATTCCATGGAGCTGTATTCCTTTCCCTTCTCGTCGAGGAGGATCACTTCGTCGGACGGCCGCAGCTTTGCGAGGATCAGCTCCCCTTCGCGGGTCTTGATCTGCTCCCTGTCCAGCGCGGACACGTTCTTGAGCTGGGGAATTTCGACCAGGGAGAAACGGGTGTAGTGTTCCAGTCTCGACACATATATGCCGAGACCTTCGCGGACCCATTTCACGTCCGTGGCGCCCACTGTCAGCAGACTGATTTTCATCCGATCGGAAGCATGTTCATATTTACGCAAATATATGAATGTGGCGTGGTATTTGCAACACAGAGCGCGGTCTATTTCGGATTTGCAAGAGGATGAAAAAGTTTCTCATATCGCTGATATGCACGTTGTTCCCGTTTGTGTTCGCGGCCGCTTCCGGCGCCCCGAACGACGGGGAGTATGATGTTTTCGTCCCGATTGCAAAGTATATAGGCCGCGGGGATGCGGAGAAGCTCTCGGCATGGTTTGCCGACAATCTCGAAGTCTCCGTGTTTTCTTCGGCCAATGACGTGAGCCACAATCAGGCCCGTCAGATCATGAAGTCCTTTTTCGATTCCTACACTCCGCGTTCTTTTGAAATCACTCACACGGCGGGGCGGGGGGATATGAAATATGCTCTGGGCACCCTGAACGCGGGCGGCCAGACATTCGGCGTCACCATCTTCGTGAGCCGCAAGGACAATGGCTATTATATTCAGCAGCTGAAAATTGAGAAGACAGAGTAATGCCTTATGGCATGGAAATTGCTCTTGTTCAAGTCGTGGTTAGTATTTTGTATTAGTTAATAATTTGGTTATGAAGAGGGCCCGTTGAGAAACGCGTCCTCTTCTTCTTTTCTGTCCCTGCCCTGCCTGTTCCTGCCCTGCCTGTTCCTGCTCTGCCTGTCCCTGCCCTGCCTGTCCCTGCCCTGCCTCCGGCTCCGTTGCGGATTTATTCCCTCTCCGCCGCCGGCCCTCGCGGTCGGACCTGCCTCTTTTCCGCCTCTTCTCTTTTTCCCGGGCGTCCCTTTTTCGAGCCCCGCGCGGCGGTTCCTGACTATGGCTCCGTTGCGGATTTATTCCCTCTCCGCCGCCGGCCCTCGCGGCGGGCGGCGGGTTTCCGGCGGGATTTCAATTTGGAAAGATTATATTTTAGTATATTTGTCCCCGGAGCTCGGGTCCTGCGTCCGCGGGGCCCGGTCCGTTGAACGATCCGGAGAGAAGATGACCGCAGGACACAGGCAGCCGCCTACCATAGAGGAATTCAAAGCGTTTCTCAGAGACCATGACCTTAAGACAACCCCGCAGAGGCTGGCTGTCCACGAGGCCATGCTCAAGCTCGGGCATGCGAGCGCCGACATGGTGGCCGGCTACATAGACAAGAACTGCGATGCCAAGGTGACGGTCGCATCGGTCTATAACATACTCTTCGGGCTGTCGGGGCTCGGGCTTTATACCCACAGACTCAGCTCCAACAGCAAGATGTATTTCGATGTGAACACCTTTGAGCATGCCCACCTCTATGACACTGTCAACAACACCTACCGGGATTTCATCGACGAGGAGCTGATGCAGCTGATTCATGAGCGGCTGGACAAGAGGCGGTTCCGGGGCTACAAGGTGGACGGCTTCGACATCCAGATTCTCTGCCATCCCACCCGCCCCTCCGGCAAGGACCGGTGATGCGGTTTCCCCACCTCTCTTCATTGCTTTTTCTCTCGCTCTCTGCAACTACCCCGCAAGGCCGCCGGTCGGGCTTTCCACCCTTCTCGTCTTGACCCTTCCGGAAGTTCGGGACGCTCTCCTGCAGGATGGCCGCTGCGACGACGCCGCAAGGCCGCCGGTCGGGCTTTCCACCCTTCTCGTCTTGACCCTTCCGGAAGTTCGGGACGCTCTCCTGCAGGATGGCCGCTGCGACGACGCTCTTTCGGAAGCGCCTGCATTTTTTGAACGCCGAAGCAGATTTTTTTGGAAATAGAGAGATTATTTGTAAATTTGCATTCCCAACACGGTATCCTTAGTTCAGTTGGTAGAGCACCAGATTGTGGTTCTGGGTGTCGTGGGTTCGAGCCCCACAGGATACCCCAAAAGCAAAGCCGGAAAAGTTAACCTTTTCCGGCTTTATTTTTGGGGCATCCGCCATCTTAACCCCAGTCAA
>CAZIFT010000042.1:0-14377 GCA_964538395.1 uncultured Muribaculaceae bacterium | reverse complement strand
TGATGACGGCGGCGTCATGAAGGAATGGGCCTCCGCCGGCTTCAATCTGGTGAAAAAATAGGGTCTCAGAAGCCGCGCATGTCGGTGACGACCCAGGAGGAGTCAAGGGCGGAGGTGTCGAACGACCAGGTCTTCTTCTTGTCGGAATAACTGATACCTGAAAACTCGAAAGTGATTTTCCCGCCGCTGCCGAGAGCCAGCTCCGCGGCGAAAAGAGAACCGCCGAGGTCAAAATAAAGCTTCAGCTCCGAAATCTCCCCCTTCCGCGAAGGCGTGAGCCCAGTCCAGTGACACTTCCTGCCGCCATAGACCGAACTGCCGCTCCCCGAAACCGCAAACGACGAAAGATTTCCGAACCATGCCACCGGACTCGCCGACCGGCCGCCTTCCGGAGAACAATCCTCCACCACGACCTCCTTCGACTTCCCGTCCACCGTCCAGACCGTCCTGCCGTCGCACCACAGGTCAAACCCCTCCCGGTCTATATGCCAGCTGTCCCCGCAAAGATAAGCCGTGCCCGAATCAGACATCCCCGACGAAGTGCGCATGACATAAGAAGCCGTCACCGACGACGACGCCACCCGGGCAGCAAAACTGTCATAAATCCCGTCCGCCGCGGCCGTAAACGCCGAAAGCACACAGACGGCCATAACCGTGAATATTCTTTTCATGACTGAAATCTCAATGGACAGACCCGCCCGGGGCTACTGCTGCGACTTATACGCGGCGATTATCTTGTCGAGCTCATTATAGTCAGCGACAAGCACCTGCCTAGGCTTGGAACCCTCCTGCGGCCCCACGATGCCAGCGGCCTCGAGCTGGTCCATCACCCTGCCTGCCTTGGCATAACCCATGCCAAGCTTGCGCTGAAGGTCAGAAGTCGAGCCCCTCTGGGTCATCACCACCTGGCGCGCAGCCTCCTCGAAGCGCTCGTCCAGATTCTTCATATCCACAAGCGCGCCGCCGCCCTCCTCCTTGTCATCCGGGACAGGGAGATAATAAGGATGATTATAGCCCTTCTTATAGCCCTGCTGCTTGCCGATGAACTCGGTGAGGTCATTGATCTCCGAATTGCTTATGAACGCACACTGGATTCGCTCCATGTCGGCGCCCGCAGAATAAATCATGTCGCCCTTTCCGATCAGCTTCTCCGCGCCCGTGGAGTCGAGAATAGTCTTGGAATCCACCGCCGAGAACACCCTGAACGCGATTCGGGTCGGGAAATTGGACTTGATCAGACCCGTCACCACATCCACCGAAGGCCTCTGCGTGGCCAGCACCACATGGATGCCCGCGGCACGTCCCTTCTGGGCCAGACGGATGATGGAAGTGGATATGCTCCGGGCCATGGCCTTGGCGTCGCCGCTTCCGCCCACCGACATCGTAAGGTCCGCATACTCATCCACCACGACCACGATATAAGGCATATAGCGATGCCCCTCCGTCGGCAGCAGATGACGGTCCTTATACTTCTCGTTATACAGAGTGACCTTGTTCACAAGAGCCTTGCCCATAAGCTCATAGCGCGCATCCATCTCCACGCAGAGCGAACGGAGTATGCGCTCCGCATTCTTGGAATCCTTGCAGATGGCGTTGTTATACTCGTCCTCCTCGCTCACCGACTCCTCGATCTGGGCCAGATAATGCTTGATCAGGCGCGCATAGGCGGAAAACTCCACCATCTTCGGGTCCACGAACACAAACTTCAGCTCGGAAGGATGCTTGGAATAGAGCAGAGACGAGATAAGCACGTTCAGTCCCACCGACTTACCCTGCTTCGTGGCGCCGGCCACCAGCAGATGCGGCGCGTCGGCCAGGTCGAACACCTTGACCTTCTGAGTGATGGTGTAGCCTATGGCCACAGGCAGCTCGGCCTTGCTTTCACGGAACGAAGGGTCGTTGAGCATGGCCTTGAGCGGGACTATGGACGGCTCGTCATTGGCCACCTCTATGCCCACGGAATCGTTAAGAGTCTCCATCCTCACGCCCTTGGCATGCAGAGCCATGGCTATGTCCTCCTGCAGGTTGCGGATGGCCGAAATCTTCACTCCGGGAGCCGGATAGACCTTATAGAGAGTGACGGTGGGGCCGACCACGGCCTTCACATTGTCCACATCTATCTTGTAGGTCTTCAGGGTAGCCCTGATCTTATAGTTGTTTCTCTTGAGCTCCTCCTGGGGGACCTTGTGGATCAGATTCTCATAGTCGTCCAGCAGCTCCAGCGGGGGGAAACGGTAGTCCTTGAGCTCGTCGCGGACATCGATTCTGGGAAGCTCCTCCTGCACATCGGTGGAGATGCCCTCCCCTTCCTCTATCTCAAGGCCTTCGCCGCCGTCAAGCGTCACCTCCGCGCTTGCCGGAGCGGAAGCGGCCGGCACCGCAGCGCCTGCTGACACGGGCTGAGCGGGTTCGGGAACGGAGGCCGCGACCTCTGCGGGAGCCTCTTCAGGAACGGCCTCGCCGGAAAGGCTTATACCCTCGTCGGCGGCAGGAGCGGGCTCAGTCACGGGAGCCACGCTGTCCGCGGGAAGGACCTCGTCCGGAACATGGGTACCGTCCTCCTCGCTCCTCCTGAGCCAGGTAAATGTCTTTTTCTTCTTCTCCGCGGGAGCCTCGTCACCGGAGGCGGCGGGAGCCTCAGGCTCCTCATCCTCAGACTGGAGACGGGTGCCGAGATTCATGAACCATTCGGAAAAGCGGCTGCTGGCGAAGATGAACCAGAGCACCGTGAACACCGCCGCGGCGCAGCCGGTGATGATGACGCCGAACAGATTCTCGGACCAGCTGACGGCCACTCTGCCGCAGTCGCCGCCAAGTCCGCCGCCGAACGCATAGTCCAGCCCGGTGTGGGCGGAGACCATGGCCAGAATGAAGGACGAGACAAAGGCGGCAGCCACCGAAAGGACGACCACCCTGAGCGCGGAATAGCTCCGCCTGCCCAGCAGCATGCGCAGCGAAAGGGCTCCGAGCGCGATTATGAGCGCGAAAGACCCCAGTCCGAACCAGCGGCACACGAGGGTCCATCCCCATCCGGCCCCGGTCTTTCCTCCGGCATTGGCCACATCCACGGCGGGGTCCATCATGGACGGGTCGCCGAGAAGGCTCTGGTCAGTCTTCCATGTGAAGAGGTAAGAGACGGCGGAGACCAGAGAGAACAGTGCGGCCAGGGCCAGTGCAAGCCCCGTTATCTTCACAATCTTCTTTCTGTCCATCAATTATCTGCCTTTCTGAAAATTCTTTCTGCGTCCGTGTTTCTGCATATTCCCGTTCCTGCGGCCTCTTGCGAAGTCCATGTTCATTCCGGGCTTGGAGAAGTTGGCCTCGGAGGAGACGCGCGTGAGACGGATTCCCTCGGGGACCTTAATGCGATAGTCCGAGAGCTTCTCGATGTCGCTGAAAATGGTCTCGTCGGCCACGCTGTCCTTGTTCCAGATGAGATACTGCGTGCGCATGTATATGGCCAGCGAGCGGAGCACGGCCGTCTTCTGCTCGCCGTCGGGAAGGGTCGAGATCAGGTCTATGATGCTTTCGATGTTCCTGCCGTAATGGGTGGCCTTGACCGGCTTCTTCTGAAGGGGAATCGGCATGGGGTCGGTGTGCATGTCCCCTGGCGAGGGCATGGGATAGGGCGAATCGACATCAAGCTTGAAATCGGAGATTATGAAAAGATGGTCCCACATCTTGTGCTCCCAGTTTTCCTCCTGATGCACCTGCGGATTCAGAATCCCCATCACCTTCACTATCGCGGCGGCCTGGCGGGAGCGTTCCTCCCTGTCCTCTATGGCCATCACATCCTCGACCATCTTCAGCACGTTCCGGCCATATTCCGGCATTCTGAGCTTCTCTCTTTCAGTGTTGTATTCCAGCTTTATCTCGGTATCGGAACTGTTCATCTCCTTCATTGGTTTGATTCGGGCAAATATACTATTTTATTTTCATAAAGGTACCACAGGCAGGCCGTCACGGGGCCTTCGCCCATGGCCCTGTAAAGAGAGGCGTATTTCGCTATCTGAGCCATGTAGCGGGGGTTTTCGTCGCCGAACTTATAGTCGATTATGAGGGTCCGTCCGCCGTCCCTGACCACCCGGTCGGGCCTGTAAACCTCGCCGTCGGTGTCCATCAGCGAAACCTCGTTCTCCACGAGCGCGGGGTCGTCCGGGAACCAGCCCTTTCCGGCCACGGAGGCTATCCTGTCCGAGAGCAGGGCCCGGTACTCCTCCGCCCTGCCTGCCGGGACGGTCCCGTTCCTGACGGCGGCGGCCACGGCCCCGGGAAGGTCCGCGGGAGTCCTGACCGCGGCGAGTATCCCGTGCAGGGCTATTCCGTTCAGCCTTGCGGACATCTCGCCGCCGAAGTATTCCCTGGAATCCGCGCTGAACCTGAGGCGTCCGCGTCCGGGATTCTCGTCGGAGTTGAGAGGGCAGGACGGATAGTCAGCGTTCCACTCCAGCACTTTCTTCTTCTTTTTCGTCTCCGGCTCCGCGGCGGAAAGGGCCCCCTTGCGGAACACCTTGCGGGTGCCGTCCTCGCCGGTCTCCAGCTCGAACCCGTCCATATGCGAGCAGAGGAAGGAATAGAGTATGTCGCTGATGCAGGACGGGGTGCTCTTGCCGGAGGACTTTTCAGACTTCTTGCCGGAAGACTTTTCAGACTTCTTGCCGGAGTCGGCCAGTTCGCTGCAGGCGGCTATCACATGGAGGCTGCGGCAGGCCCTGGTGAAGGCCACATAGGCCACATTCAGATTGTCCACATACTGCATCCGCACCTCGCGCATATAGTCCCCCCGGAAAAGCGTGGAAGCGGATTTCGAGGACAGGCGGACATTATAGACCGACTGCGGGGTGCCGTCCAGCGGTGTGTCCCCGAGGTCGGGGGCGCACCATGCGGGGCCGTCCTTGAACAGAGTCACATTCTCGGCGAAGGGGATTATCACATGCGGGAACTCCAGACCCTTGGACTTGTGCACGGTCATTATCCTCACCGCGTCCGGGTCGCCGGGCGAGCTCACATACTGGCCGCCCAGTCCGTCCCAATATTCCAGGAACGCGCCCAGGGTGCCTCCGGTGGAGGCAATCCAATCCTGCAGGGTGTCCATGAACGACTGGATGAAAAGGGTCTCGGACGCGAAAGTCTCCGGGTCGGCCTTCTCCAGCCCGCGCAGAAAACCCTCCGCAAGGCCGGTCAGGGACAGATATCTCTCGGGAATCTCCACGCCCAGGCTTCCGGCCATATAGCGGCTGACCTTGTCTTCGGGCGATGCGGCCAGATGCATCAGCGCGGCCAGCCGCCTGACTGTGACCGAGGACTTGACCTCCAGCGAGTCGTCCGAAATCACGGATATGCCTTCGGCCAGAAGCCTTGCGGCGGCCATCGAGCCGGCCGAATGGTCGCGGACCAGGACGGCCACGTCGCCATAGCCTTTCCCGTCCGGGCACAGGTCCTTCACGATCCGCACCAACTCGTCCAGCTCCGTGTCCTCTTTCGCGAGGAACACGAATTCCAGCGAGGCTTCGCCCTTGATCATGGGCTCCTGCCAGGCATCAGCATAAATCTTTGATATGCAATCTCTCTCCCCCGCTCCGGGGAAGGTCTCGGCATAGATCCTGTCCAGTTCGGGGGCCGCATAGGCGAAGAACTCTCTGTTGAATATCACTATGCCGGGATAGCTGCGCCAGTTGTTCTGGAGCGGGGAGCCGTCGTCGGCGAGCGGGAACTCCTTCTTCACCCTGGAGCCCAGAAGGTCCCAGTCGGAGCCCCTCCAGCGGTAGATGCTCTGTTTCACGTCCCCGACTATCAGGCTCTTCTTGCCGCGGGAGCCGCTCTCCCTGAGCAGAGGCCGGAAATTCTCCCACTGGATGGCCGAGGTGTCCTGAAACTCGTCGAGCAGGAAGCTGTCATAGCGGACGCCGAGCTTCTCATAGACAAAGGGGGCGTCGCTTCCGTCTATTATCTTGCGCAGCAAGGTGTTGGAGTCGTCTATAGCCAGCACGTTCTTCTCCTTCACCAGGGCTTCGAACTCGCTGTCGAACTCCGCGGCCACCCCGAGGCCATAGATCTGAGAATCCAGGATTCCGGCCGTGTTGTAGATGTCATAGGGCCTGCCGAACAGCTTCAGGAGCTCGCCGAACTTGTCCTCGAGAACTCCCTCAAGCATAGGCAGATACTTGCCGGACTTCGACGCCGCGAACCATTTTTTGCTGTCCCCGGCCTTGTCCATGAAGGACGGTGTGAGAGGCGGCACGGCGCCCGGCTCCATGCCTATGTATTTGTCTATCGCCTTGGCGAAGCCCCTGTTGGTCTCGCCGAGCGGCACTCCGGCCTTTTCAAAGACTTCCTTCACCGCGCGGGCGCAGTCCTCGACATCTTTCTCGAACTGCTTCCGGCAGGCCCTGCATTTTTTTCTGAGGCCGGCCAGGTCTTCGCGCGAGAGGAAAGCCTGCGCGCCGTCGCCGAGCCGCTCCACAGCCTCACGGTGGGCGTCCGACTTCAGGGCCGAGGCCATCTCATAGAGCGTCTTGTCCACATTGGCCTTGCGGCCGGACTCCAGCTGCTCCATAGCATTGTCTTTCAGCCATTTGAGCAGGACCTTATCCTTCTCCGTGAGATTGTCCAGCATCCTGTCCACGCTTTCCCTCACCAGCGAGTCCTTGTCCAGCTCCACCTGATAGGCCGAGAACTGGCCGAGCTCCCTCGCAAAGGCCTTGAGAGTGGTCTGGAAGAAGCGGTCTATGGTGCTGACGGAGAACGAGCCATAGTCGTGCAGGATGTCGAAAAGGAAGTTTTCCGCCCTTTCCCTGAGCTTCGCGTCCGGCCCGAAGCGCTTCACGAATTCATCGTGATAGTCGGAGGCCGCGGGGTCCCGGGCCAGTATGTCCAGTTCCTTGATGATCCTGCTCTTCATCTCGTCGGTGGCCTTGTTGGTGAAGGTCACGGCCAGGATGTGACGGTAGGCATAGCGCTCCGTCGATTCCAGCAGCAGGCCTATATAGGTCTTGGCCAGCAGGAAAGTCTTTCCGGACCCTGCCGACGCCCTGACTATGTCCAGTCCTTTTTTCTCCTCCATCATCCTACCTCCCGCATATGTTTTTGAAGTCACAGAAAGAGCACGTCGTCCTAAGGCCGGTCCTGCGGAACGGCTTCGAAGGGTCCGCCATCTCCTCCAGAGTGTCGGAAAGGCGGGAAAGCACCGCGGCGCTGAATTTTTCAGGCACGGTCATCTCCAGATCGGCCACCGGAGTGGTGAACAGGGACGCCACCGGATACACTATGCTCACGAGACGCCTGTCCGCACGCCAGGGCTTTTTCTCCGTAAACTTGTCATACAGAGCCATCTGCAGAGCGATTTCCGGCTTGTCCGAGCTGTCCGGGGTGAAAAGTCTGTCGGCGAGCTCCTCCGCATTGCCGTCGGTCACGTCGAGGTCGAATTTCCCCACCCGTCCGGTCTTGTAATCGACTATCCTCACGCTGTCGCCGGAGAAAGAGTCTATCCTGTCTATGAAGCCCACGAAGCGGCGTCCGCCGAAGTTCCAGAATGTCTCCTCTTCGAGGCCTATGACGCGGAATCCGCCGCAGCCGCACAGCCTTATGCGCTCCCGGTCGCGCTCCAGGGTCTTGAGGACATATTGCAGGATAATCTCCTCATAGACAAGGTTTCTGCCCCTGATTTCGGAAGACTCCAGCTGGGTGCGGATGAGGGCGCGGACCTTGGCCCTGATTTCCTCCTTCCGGCCCATCCAGGATGTGATGTAGGCGTCGTCCACGGTTCCGAGCGGGACCAGCCGTCCGGAAGCCTTCGCGGCCCGGATGTCCTGGCGCTCCATGGAAAAGTCCGGGTCCATCGCCGGCCCGCCCAGATAGAGGGCCTGCATCACGGCGTGATAGACGTTTCCGATCATGCTCCCGTCCATGGCTTCGGCGACTTTGGTGTCGTTGCGGAGCTTCTCAACATTGGCATACCAGAACATGGCCGGGCAGTTGAGATAGTTCTTCAATGCGCTGACCGACAGGGTGATACCATTGAGACGCTCCTCTATGTCCGCCGGCTTGGGGACGCCGTCGGCATCCCTTCTCACCGACATGGAGGACCGGGCGACATAGCGCTCCGGAGCGAGCCGGAAATGATATTCCAGCTGCTTTATGTAGCGGCTTTCCTCGCCCGACTTGGTCTTCTCCATTCTGGAATCATAGACCAGCCACACCGTCTCCGCCCGCTGGATCATGCGGTAGAAGACATAGGCCAGGACGGCGTCCTTGAACTCGCTGGTCGGGAGGCCGAAGCCTTTGCGGAGCTCCGGAGGAATGAACGACGAAGAGGCCGTCTTTTTCGGGAATATGCCCTCGTTGCAGGAGAGTATGACTATGTTCTTGAAATCCAGGCCTCTGGTCTCCAGAGGGCCCATGATCTGCAGGCCCCGCAGCGGCTCGCCGGAGAAGGGGACGCTCTCCCCCGCGGCTATGGACGAGAGCAGACGCTGCCAGGTGGATATCTTTATGGCCAGACGCTTGTCCTCCAGCATGGTCACGCACTGGTAGAAGCGCCTGGCGAACTCGGTTTCGAGAGCGGATTCGTCATCGTCGGCCATGGCCCCGACAAGCGCCGTGACCGTTCTCTTCAGATATTCCGAGAAGGCGGCGACCTGGTCCGCGTCGGCGGCGTCCGGGCTCTTCACCACCGGGGTGAATATGGTCTCCAGCAGGGGGCTGCCGGCGAACTCCGACTGCGGGATATAGTATCTGGCTCCGGACAGGATCCGGGCGGCGATTTCGGCGCCCTTTTCGTCCAGCAGCCTGCGCACAAGCCCGTCGGAGAGAATCGCGCGGGTCTGGCGGTGATGGAAAAGCCATCCGCCGTCCTTTTCGCGCATATGCAGCTGAAGGGCCGGGAGCAGGGACAGGAGCGGCCACACGCCGGAAAGACGCATGGGATAACCCATGGTCACGTTTATCTCGCTGATTTCCTGAGGGATGGAGTTGAGCACAGGGACAAGCAGTCCCTCATCGGGAAGGACCACCGCGCAGTCGTTGCAGTCCGGAGACCCCGTTATCCCCGCCTTTGCCAGGATCTGCGGGAGCTGCTTGGCCTGGCCGGTGGAGGAAGGGATTGCGAGCACCTTGATTTCAGGGGTGCCGGTCCCCTCGGGGTCGAGCTCCCATTTCTGCCCGAACTCCTCCAGGTTCTGCGTCATATAGGCCGAAGCCCTGTTGCGCATGTTTCTGAGCATGGGAGAGGAGAAGTCCCAGCAGAATTCGGCCATTCCGGCCTTTTTCATCTTTCTGAGGACGAAGCGCTCGCTTTCGGTCAGGGCGTTGAGCCCGACGAACACGAAAGTGCACACGCCGGGGAAGCTCCCGGCGAAAAAGTCCGGCGCCGACTGCTCTTTCAAGGCCTCGGTGAGCCTTCTGTAGGCCATCCCGTCATAGGCCCGACCCTCTGCGGCAAGCCGCCCGTTGAATTTGCGGTAGAGCGGATAGAGCAGGTCCCATATCTTGAGGAAGCCCGCCTTCACCCCGCTGCCGGCGTTCGGGAGCATGCCGGAGTTGTCCCGGAAATGGCCCATGAAATCTTCTATGGCCTTGCGCTGGGCGTCGCTCAGATAGGACAGGTCGTCCTGCATCCCCTTGTAGTCCGACACATTGGCGAACACTATGCGCGGGTCAGCCATATATTTGTCCACGTCCGAGAAGTCGGCGAGGATGATTTCGCCCCAGCCCAGGAATTCGTCCAGGGGCTCGGCCGTGGGATTCAGCTCCCTGTAGCAGTCATAGAGCTCCAGCAGCAGCGAGACCCTGTCCTCGGTCGCAAGGGAATGCGCCCTGAAGAAGAAGTCGCTGATGGTCAGCATCATCGGCATGCGGAAAGGCTTCTTCACCCCGCCGGGCGGCATAGCCGACGGGTCCGCCGCGGCATCCTTCAGATACTTGGTGAAGAACACCGAAGACCTGCGGTTCGGGAAGACGAAGCATTTGTCCTCGAGCGACCCGCCGCGGTAACAGGCATATGCGATCTGCTTCAGGAAAGGTGTCATCGGCAAAGGAGCTGACAGCAAGCTACTTGGAAGAGACTTCGAGCGCCGAATGGACTATGGCGGTGAAGTCGGAATTCTCCATCTCCCTGAGGCCTTTTTCGGTGTATCCGCCGGGAGTGGCGATCTTGGCTATCTCCACCTCGGGAGCCGAGCCGTGGGCGGTGACGAGCATGGCGGCGCCCTTGACGGTCTGCACCACGACCTTGATGGCCTCTTCGGTGCTGAAGCCCAGCTGCTTTCCGCCCTCCACCGAGGCCAGGATATATTTCATGGCATAGGCCACTCCGCAGGAGGCCAGGGCCATGCCGGCGTTCATCATTTCTTCATTGATTATCACCGACTTGCCCACGCTGTCGAAGATAGCCTTCACCAGGCATATCTGCACCGGAGTCGCATGGACGGGGGCGATGAAGGTCAGGCCCTCGTTGAGCTCCATGGCCGTGTTGGGCATGGCGAGGAAGAGGTTGGGAATGGTCATTCCCACCGAGAGGCGGTCGAAATCCGTGTTGTCAAACCACTCCACATATTTCGACGAAGGGATGCCGGCGATGAAGCTTATGACCACCTGATTGGCGAAATCCAGGACCGAAGCCACCTCGCGGGACACCTCTTCGGCACATTCGGGACGCACGGCGAGGATGATCACGTCGGCGTCGCGCACGGCGGCCTTGTTGTCCAGCGTGGTGTGTATTCCGGTGCCTTCGAAGGCGTCCAGAGTCTTCTGGTGCATGGCCGTCACGATTATGTCATCAGGGGAGAAAAGAGGGCAGGTGGCGAAGCTGCGGGCGGCTGTTCCGCCCATGCTTCCGGCTCCGATTATCGCTACTTTCATAGTATATGTATAGGGTTTTGGTTTAACTTTTAAAGATAAGAAAAAACGTCCGATTTTTTGGGGAAAACGGGGTGCGGTAAAAATTTTTTGCTTAGATTTGTGGCCCGTATATAAACGAACAAGCTATGATATACGGATTCGACAACGACAAGTATCTGAAGATTCAGTCAGATCACATCAAGGAACGCATCGCCAAATTCGGCAACAAACTCTACCTCGAACTCGGAGGTAAACTCTTCGACGACTACCACGCCAGCCGCATTCTCCCGGGCTTCTGCCCCGACAGCAAGCTGCGCATGTTCAGCCAGCTGGCCGACAGCGCTGAAATCGTGATAGTCATCAGCGCACTCGACATCGAGAAGAACAAAGTGAGAGGAGACCTGGGAATTACCTATGACGAAGACGTCCTCCGCCTCAGAAGCGAATTCCAGAAAAGGGGATTCTATGTGAGCGCCGTCGTTATCACCCATTACAACGGACAGAAGAGCGCCGACAACTACCGTCAGAGACTCCAGAGGATGGGAATCGAGACCTACTACCACTACACGATCGAGGGATACCCCAACAATGTGGCCCTGATCGACTCTGACGAAGGATTCGGAAAGAACGACTACATCAAGACCACACGTCCGCTGGTCATAGTCACGGCCCCCGGCCCCGGCAGCGGCAAGATGGCAGTGTGCCTGAGCCAGCTCTATCAGGAGCACAAGAGAGGAATCGAGGCCGGATATGCCAAGTTCGAGACCTTCCCCGTCTGGAACCTGCCGCTCAAACACCCCGTGAACATAGCCTATGAGGCCGCCACCGCAGACCTGAACGACATCAACATGATCGACCCGTTCCATCTCGAGGCCTATGGCAAGACCGCAATCAACTATAACAGGGACATTGAGATTTTCCCCGTCCTGAACGCCATATTCGAGAGCATCTACGGCTACAATCCCTACAAGTCGCCCACCGACATGGGCGTGAACATGGTGGGCTTCTGCATCAGCGATGACGAAGTGTGCTGCGAGGCCGCCAAGCAGGAGATCATCCGCCGCTACTACACGGCCCTGAACAGGCTCGCGGAGCGCGGCGACAACGAGAGCGAGGTGAACAAGATCGCCCTGACCATGAAGCAGGCCGGCATCACCACGGACTACCGCAAGACCACGGTGGCCGCCAAGGAGAGGCAGGCCGCCTGCGGCAAGCCTTCTTCGGCCATAGAGCTTGAGGACGGCACGATCATAACTGCCGAGACCAGCGACCTGCTCGGACCCAGCGCGGCTCTGCTGCTGAACGCCACCAAGCATCTGGCCGGCATCGACCACAGCGTGAAGCTCATTCCCCAGCACATGATCGAGCCCATCCAGAACATGAAGGTCTCCTATCTGCACGGTCACAACCCCAGGCTGCACACCGACGAGGTGCTGGTCGCCCTGGCCGTGAGGAGCACCGAGGACGAGAACTGCCGCAAGGCTCTCGACAAGCTCCCCGAGCTGAAAGGCTGCCAGGTCCACTCCACGGTGATGCTGAGCGAGGTGGACAGGAAGATCTTCAGCAAGCTGGGCATAGGCCTCACCTGCGACCCTGCGAAGAAGCAGTAGCCGTCAGGTTTTAGATAAATCAGCTGAATCAGCGCTTTGGAAGCCCCGGACGGCTTTCGAAGTGCTGATTTTTCGCTATATTTAGAAGTTGTTTCGGAACGGCCGCCGGCTCCTGCCGCGCAGACCGTCCGGGACAGCTTCTTTACATTAATATAATATGCGAAAATTTCTGATTTCGGCGGTCCTGCTTGCCGCCGCCCTCATGGCCGGGCCGCGCGCCCAGGCCTGCACCAACCTCATCGTAGGAAAGAACGCGTCGGCCGACGGTTCGGTCATATGCTCCTACAACTGCGACGCC
The DNA here is from genome assembly GCA_964538395.1 of uncultured Muribaculaceae bacterium. Lineage (GTDB taxonomy): Bacteria > Bacteroidota > Bacteroidia > Bacteroidales > UBA932 > Cryptobacteroides. The sequence continues at coordinate 1,633 of CAZIFT010000042.1, read as the reverse complement.
TATGGCGCCACAGGCTCGCTTTCCTACATCCCGGGCGGAAGGCACGCCAAGGGTGAGATGGTGGCCATCGACGGCTGGGGACAGAAGGGCTATATCCCTCAGGTGGAATATACCTACAACGTGATGGGATTCATCAACGAGCATCAGCTCTCCATAGTGGAGACCACCTTCGACGGCAGGCTGGAGCTTGTCAACGAGGAGGGCCTGCTGGACTATTATTCCATGATGAAGCTGGGCCTGCAGAGGGCCAAGACCGCCCGCGAGGCCATAAAGGTGATGACGGACCTTGTCGCCGAATATGGCTATAACGCCTCCGGCGAGACCATCACCATCTGCGACACGCAGGAGGCATGGATAATGGACATCATCGGCAAGGGTCCCGGCCGCAAGGGCGCCGTATGGGTGGCCGTGAGGATTCCGGACGACTGCATCACGGCTCACGCCAACCTCAGCCGCATCCGCACGTTCCCGCTCAACGACCCGGACAACTGCATGTATTCGAAGGATGTGATTTCTTTCGCGAGGGAGATGGGATTCTTCAGCGGCAAGGACAAGGATTTCAGCTTCCGCGACGCCTACTGCCCCATAGACTTTGAGAATGTCCGCTATGGCGACTCCCGCGTGTGGAGCTTCTTCAATCATCACAAGGCCGGAATGGAGGAGTATCTCCCCTATATCAACGGCGAGTTCGACAAGTGCGACGCGCTTCCGCTCTGGATCAAGCCCGACCAGAAGGTTTCCGTAAGGGACATCCAGAACGACATGAGGGACCATTTCGAGGGAACTCCTCTCGACATGACGGCCGACATGAGCGCCGGCCCCTGGGGCATGCCCGTCAGGCCTATGCCTATGGCCTATCAGGCCTGCGGCGGCAAGACCTATTTCACCGAGAGGCCCATCGCTACCCAGAAGTCCTGCATGACCATGGTCTGCCAGATGAGAAGCTGGCTGCCGGACGAGGTGGGCGGAATCATATGGTTCAATCTTGACGACGCCGCCTGCGTGGCCTATGTGCCGGTCTATTGCGGCGCCAACCTGGTTCCCGACGCTTTCGACAAGAAGTATTCCGACTATACGAAGTTCGACGAGAAGAGCGCCTTCTGGATGAATAATTTCGTGGCGAACATGGCATATCCGCGCTGGTCGCTGATCTATCCGGACGTGCAGGAGGCTCAGAAGGAGCTTGAAGACTATTATGCATCGGCTCAGGAGGAGATCACCGCGAAGGCTTCGGAGATGACGCGCGGCGAGAGAATCAGCTATCTGACCGGCGAGAGCCAGAAGTTCTGCGAGATGATGATGCAGCGCTGGTATAAGCTGGCGCGCCTGATTATAGTGAAGCATAATGACCTGATCATGATGCCGTCGGAGAATGGCGAGGTAGTCAGAGGACGTTCTTCGGCTCCGGGCTATAACCAGAGTTATTATGACCAGATCGGCAAGGACACGGGCGACCGCTACATCATGAAGGATGTCATAATCCGCAACGAGCGCTAGTTCTCATCTTATAAGCAAAAAGAGTGACTGATTTTTCAGCCACTCTTTTTTTATCTCCAATAGCTTTCAGGCATTCGGCCATATCCTCCGGAGACCTTCGCTTCGCTCATCCCTTGTTGACGGGGGCTCCGCCCCC